>JAHEXO010000110.1:0-6704 GCA_023252065.1 Nocardioides sp.
GCCGGAGGCGACCTGCTTGATCGAGCTGCGCCGAGACGGGTCGTGGAGCCGGTCGGTGTCCTCGCCACCCTCGCCGGTGTTGGACTTGCCGCCGATGCGGTTCATCGCGATCGCCAGCGTCTCGTGGGCCTCGCTGCTGATCGAGCCGTAGGACATGGCGCCGGTGGAGAACCGCTTGACGATCTCGGAGACCGGCTCGACCTCCTCGATCGGGATCGGCTGCCGGCCGGTAGCGTCGGCGTCCTTGAAGCGGAACAGCCCGCGCAACGTCATCAGCCGCTCGGACTGCTCGTCGACGCGAGAGGTGTACTGCTTGAAGACGTCGTAGCGCTGGTGGCGCGTGGAGTGCTGCAGGCGGAAGACGGTCTCGGGGTCGAACAGGTGGGGCTCGGCTCCCAGGTCGGGTCGTCGCCACTGGTACTCCCCGCCGACCGAGAGCTCGCGGTGGGTCGGGCTGATGCCACCGCGGGGGTACGCCGTGGCGTGGCGGAGGGCGACCTCCTCCGCTATCACGTCGAGCTCGACGCCGCCCAGCTTGGACGTCGTACCGGTGAAGTACTTGTCGACCAGCGCCTGCGACAGCCCGACGGCCTCGAAGATCTGGGCGCCGGTGTAGGAGGCGACGGTGGAGACGCCCATCTTGGACATCACCTTGAGCACGCCCTTGCCGAGCGCCTTGATCAGGTTCTGCACCGCGTCCTCGGGCTCGGCGGTGACGTAGTAGCCGTCGCGGGCGAGGTCCTCGACCGACTCCATCGCGAGGTAGGGGTTGACCGCTGCGGCGCCGTAGCCGATGAGGAGGGCGACGTGGTGGACCTCGCGGACGTCGCCGGCCTCGACGAGCAGGCCGACCTGGGTGCGGGTCTTCTCGCGCACCAGGTGGTGGTGGACGGCGCCGGTGAGTAGAAGCGACGGGATCGGCGCCAGCTCGGCGGTGCAGTGGCGGTCGGAGAGCACGATGACGCGGGCGCCCTCGGCGATCGCGGCCGAGACCTCGGCGCAGATCTCGTCGAGGCGCCGGGCCATCGCCGCGCCGCCGCCCTCGACCTCGTAGAGGCCGCGGCTGACGTGGGTCGAGAAGCCCGGCATGTTGCCGTCGCGGTTGATGTGGCGGATCTTGGCCAGGCCGTCGTTGTCGAAGACCGGGAACGGCAGCACGATCTGGCGACAGCTGGCGGGCGTGGGGTCGAGCAGGTTGGCCTCGGGGCCGATCGTGCCGGCCAGGGAGGTGACCAGCTCCTCGCGGATCGAGTCGAGGGGCGGGTTGGTGACCTGGGCGAACATCTGGGCGAAGTAGTCGAACAGCAGCCGGGGCTTGTCGCTGAGCGCTGCGATCGGGGTGTCGGTGCCCATCGAGCCGATCGGCTCGGCACCGCTGTTGGCCATCGGGGTCAGCAGGATGCGGAGCTCCTCCTGGGTGTAGCCGAAGACCTGCTGGCGCCTCGTGACCGAGGCGTGGGTGTGGATCACGTGCTCGCGGTCGGGAAGGTCGTCGAGGTTGATCAGACCGGCGTGCAGCCACTCGCCGTAGGGGTGCTCGGCGGCGAGCTCGGCCTTGATCTCGTCGTCCTCGATGATGCGGTGCTCGTCGACGTCGACCAGGAACATCCGGCCCGGCTGGAGCCGGCCCTTGCGCACGATGGTCGCCGGGTCGAGGTCGAGCACCCCGACCTCGGAGGCCAGGACGACGAGGCCGTCGTCGGTGACCCAGTAGCGGCTCGGGCGCAGGCCGTTGCGGTCGAGCACCGCGCCGATCTGGGAGCCGTCGGTGAACACGACTGCGGCGGGGCCGTCCCAGGGCTCCATCAGGGAGGAGTGGAACTCGTAGAACGCCCGGCGGCGTGCGTCCATCTCCTGGTGCTTCTCCCAGGCCTCCGGGATCATCATCAGCACCGCATGGGGCAGACTGCGCCCGCCCATGTGGAGCAGCTCGAGCACCTCGTCGAAGCTCGCTGAGTCGGACGCGCCGGGCGTGCAGATGGGGAAGATCCGGTCGAGGTCGCCACGGATCAGGTCGCTGCGCAGCAGCGCCTCGCGGGCCCGCATCCAGTTGCGGTTGCCCATCACGGTGTTGATCTCGCCGTTGTGGGCGATGAACCGGAAAGGGTGGGCCAGCGGCCAGCTCGGGAACGTGTTGGTGGAGAACCGCGAGTGGACGACGGCCAGCGCGCTGGCGACCCGCTCGTCGACCAGGTCGGGGTAGAAGGTGTCGAGCTGCTCGGTGGTGAGCATGCCCTTGTAGACCAGGGTGCGGCTGCTCAGCGAGGAGAAGTAGACCTCGGTCTCGTGCTCGGCGCGCTTGCGCAGGCAGAACGCCATGCGCTCCAGGGCCATCCCGGTGATCCGCACGCCCTTGGCCTGCACGAACAGCTGGCTGAAGGCCGGCATCACGCCGCGGGCGGTGGCGCCGAGGGCGCTCGCGTCGACCGGTACGTCGCGCCACCCGAGGACGGCGAGCCCCTCCTCGTCGGCGAGCTCCTCGACCCTGGCCTTCGTCTTCACGACCTGGCCCGCGTCGCCCTCGAGGAACGCCGTACCGACGGCGTAGGCGCTCGGGGGCGGCAGCGTGAAGTCGACGACCTCCCGCAGGAACCCGTCGGGCACCTGGAGCAGGATGCCCGCGCCATCACCGGAGTTGGGCTCGGCCCCCGCGGCGCCGCGGTGGTCGAGGTTGCGGAGGGCGGTGAGTGCCTGCTCGACGATGGTGTGGCTGGGGTCGCCGGTCAGGGTGGCCACGAACGCGACGCCACAGGCGTCGTGCTCGAAGCGCGGGTCGTAGAGCCCTTGGGCAGTCGGGCCAGCGTGCAGCGCGCGCATCTGGTCTCCCGTCGTCGGCGCCCCTCCGAGCGGGGCGGTCAGGCGGATCGGGCGAAGCGTGCAGGGGACGGCGTTGGCCCAAGCGCGCTCAGGCTAGCAAGAGCACGTCCCGCTCCCCTCGCCCTTCTTGCCCTGCGGACAGGGGGTTGTGGGAATCACCGGCTCACCGGCGAATCCGTCACTTCTCGGCCAGGGCAACGGGGAGAAGTGACAGTAGTGCCTCCTCCGTGTGATGGCCGGGACGGGTGGGACGAGGGTCAGCGGCATACTGGGGCCCATGTCGGGGCTGCCCAGTGGAACTGTCACGTTCGTGTTCAGCGACATCGAAGGATCGACGGCCCTGCTCAAGGCCCTGGGCGACGGCTACGGCGAGGTGCTGGACACCCATCGAAGGCTGATGCGGACCAGCTTCCACGACCTGGGAGGCGTCGAGATCGACACCCAGGGCGACGCCTTCTTCTTCGCGTTCCCGCGTGCGCGCGACGCCGTGGCCGCGGCCGTCGAGGCGCAGCGCCTCCACGCGGTCGAGGAATGGCCCGACGATCGACCGGTGCGGGTGCGGATGGGCCTGCACACCGGCGAGCCCGCCGTCGGGAGCGAGGGCTACCTCGGCATCGACGTGGTCCGCGCCGCCCGGCTCTGCACCGTCGGGCGAGGCGGTCAGGTCCTCCTCTCGGAGACGACGCGGGCTCTGGTCGGGGGCACGCTCCCCGACGGGGTCTCGGTGCACCCCTTGGGTGAGCGCCATCTGAAGGACATCGACGAGCCCGAGCGGGTCTTCGAGCTGGACATCGACGGCGCCTGGAGTCCGGACGCTGCTGCTCCGGACGAGACGGCAGCCGCGACGCCGGTGGCGCCGGACGTCCCACCGGTGCCGGCCGGCGCGCCTTCGGTCCCTCCGGCGCCATGGCCTCCCGACGAGGGGAGACGCCCGCGCGCGGCCGACTTCGGCACCCGGCTCGCCGACCGGATCCAGGAGCACGTACGCCGTGTGCTGGAGGACCCGCTGGACCGCATGTCCTCCGAGGTCGACAGCCTCGCCGACCGTGCCGCCGAGAGTCCGGGGACGATCACCGAGAAGCTCGACAAGAAGCCCCGCAACCAGCGGCTGACCGGCTGGCTGTAACGGGTCAGTCCGCGCGGTCCTGCCCGTCGTCGACCCCGTCGGACGATCCGGTCGCAACGACGGCGCCGTCGTCCTCGGTCTCACCGGTCTCCTCGGAGTCGCCCGCCTTCTCGGTCGCGCCGGCCTCCGCAGGAGAACCCGGGCCCTCGGTCGCGCCCGAGTCCTCGCTCGCGCCCGACTCCGCGGCGGCGGCCCGGTCGCGGGCCAGGCGGGCCTCGGTGTAGACGACGGTCTCGCGGCCCGGGTGCTTGCGCCCCACGACCACGAAGTAGATCGCCGCGAGGACGAACAGGACGATCGAGGTCCACACGTTGAGGCGGAGGCCGAACACGTGCTGGTACTCCACGTTGTCGATCCGGAGCATCTCGATCCAGCCGCGGCCCGCCGTGTAGGCCATCACGTAGAGCGCCATCACCCGGCCGTGACCTAGCTTGAAGCGGCGGTCGGCCCAGATCACGAAGGCGAACGCGCCGAGGTCCCAGATGCACTCGTAGAGGAACGTCGGCTGGAAGGTGGCGTACTGCTCGTAGCCGGGTGGCCGGTTCTGCGGGTCGATCTGCAGCGCCCACGGCGCGGTGCTCGGCCGCCCGAACAGCTCCTGGTTGAACCAGTTGCCCCAGCGACCCATCGCCTGGGCGACCAGGAGCCCGGGTGCCATGGCGTCGATCACGGGAGGCACCCGGATGCCCTTGCGCTTGGCGCCGATCCACACGCCGACACCGCCGAGTGCGATAGCACCCCAGATGCCCAGCCCGCCGCGCCAGACGTAGAGCGCGGTGACGGGGTTGTTGCCGTTGCCGAAGTAGAGGTCGTGATCGGTGATCACGTGGTAGAGCCGGCCGCCGACCACACCGAAGGGCACCGCCCACAGGGCCAGGTCGGAGACCTCGCCGCGGAGCCCGCCACGTGCCTCCCAGCGCCGCTCACCGATCCAGATGGCGGCCAGGATGCCGGCGATGATGCAGAGAGCGTAGCCCCGGATCGGCACGGCGCCGAGATACCAGACGCCTTCGGCAGGACTGGGGATGAACTGGGTGGTCACAGGTCTTCGCGATCCTCAGGAGAGCAGCTGGTGGATGTCGTGGGCGAACTCGGGAGCGGTGGTGCCGAGCGTCCAGACGACGGGGACGGTGTTCTTGCCGTCGACGGCCAGCACCTGGGTGCCGTGCGTGACGTCGTACCCGCCACTGGGCAGCCGCTTGCCCTTCAGCACCGGTACGCCGACGTCGGTGGCCACCTGGGTGATCGCGGGCAGCGGACCGGTCAGGCCGACGAACGAGGAGTCGAACCGGTCGAGCCAGTGGCGGATGACCGGGCCGGTGTCGCGCGCCGGGTCGGTGGTGACGAAGACGACCTGCACCCGCGCGCGATCGGCGGCGTCGAGCTGGAGCATGGCCGACGCCAGCGTGGCCATCGTGGTCGGGCACTCGTCGGGGCAGTGGGTGTAGCCGAAGAAGACCAGCGTCATCCGCCGGTGGGTGCTGTCGGCCAGCGAGAACGGCCGGCCCCCGGTGTCGACCAGCGAGGTGGACGGCACGTGGTAGGGCCGCGGCAGCACGGAGCCCGAGAACGAGCTGGCCGAGCTCTTCGAGCAACCGGTCAGGACGAGCGCGACCAGCGCAAGGAGGGCGACGGGCAGGGAGGCCCGGCTACGCACGGCGTACACCCTGCGCGAGGTCCTCGGTGAGCGCGACCAGCGCCTTCAACGCCTCATGCCGGTCGTCGTGGTCGAGCAGGCAGCGCACGAAGGCCGAGCCCACGATCACCCCATCGGCGTACGACGCCAGCTCGGCGGCCTGAGCCCCGTTGCTCACCCCGAGCCCGACGCCGACCGGCAGGTCGGTGGTGCGCCGGGTGCGCTCGACGAGCGGTGCGGCAAGGTCGCTCGTCGTCGCGCGGGCCCCGGTCACGCCCATCACAGCCGCGGCGTAGACGAAGCCGCGGCACGCGGCCGTGGTCAGCGCGAGGCGTTCGTCGGTCGACGAGGGGGCGACCAGGAAGATCTTGTCGAGGTCATGGGCATCGGCCGCCGCGATCCACGCTCCCCCGCTGTCGGGGGTGAGATCGGGCGTGATCAGCCCGGACCCGCCGGCACTCGCGAGGTCGGCGGCGAAGCGCTCGACGCCGTACCGCTCGACGGGGTTCCAGTAGGTCATCACGACTGTGGGGGTGCCGGTGGCGGCGACCGCTTCGACGGTGTGCAGCACGTCGCGGGTGCGCACCCCGCCCCTCAGCGCGCGCTGCGCGGCGGCCTGGATGGTGGGGCCGTCCATCACCGGGTCGCTGTAGGGCAGGCCCACCTCGATCACGTCGCAGCCGGCGTCGACCATGGCGAGCAACGCCTCGATCCCGCCGTCGACGTCGGGGAAGCCGGCCGGGAGGTAGCCGACAAGGGCGGCACGCTCGTCGGCGCGCGCCTTCTCGAACGCGGGCGCGACCGTCATGTCACCGGCTCGGCAGCGCCGTCGGGGCCGCCCTCGGCCTCACCGAGGTGGAACCACTCGATGGCGGTGCCCATGTCCTTGTCACCGCGCCCGGAGAGGTTGATCAGCATGATGTCGTCCGGCCCGTAGCCCTTCGCCACCTGGAGGGCACCGGCGATGGCGTGCGCCGACTCGATGGCGGGGATGATCCCCTCGGTCCGGCTGAGCAGGGCCATCGCGTCCATGGCCTCGGCGTCGGTCACCGGGCTGTACGACGCCCTGCCGGACGCCGCGAGGTAGGCGTGCTGGGGCCCAACGCCGGGGTAGTCGAGGCCGGC
>JAHEXO010000110.1:6714-7125 GCA_023252065.1 Nocardioides sp.
TCGCCCCGTGCAGCACGCCGGCGTCGCCGGCCGTGATCGTCGCCGCGTGCCGACCGGTCTCGAAGCCGTCGCCGCCGGGCTCGAAGCCGTGGATCTCCACGTCGTCGTCGAGGAACGCCGTGAACAGCCCGATCGCGTTGGAGCCGCCGCCGACGCAGGCCGCGATGCCGCGCGGCAGCACGCCGTACCGCTCGAGGCACTGGGCCCGGGCCTCGTCGCCGATGGCGCGGGTGAAGTCGCGCACCATGCTCGGGAACGGGTGGGGGCCGGCGGCGGTGCCGAACAGGTAGGCCGTGTGGTCGACCGACGCCACCCAGTCACGCAGGGCCTCGTTGATCGCGTCCTTGAGGGTGGCGCTGCCGGAGTCGACCGGGATGACCTTGGTGCCGAGCAGCTGCATGCGCGCGACGG
>JAHEXO010000111.1 GCA_023252065.1 Nocardioides sp.
CTGGCCCAGGTCGACGCCTACTACTTCGCGCCGCAGAAGTGCTTCGCCTCCGACGGCGGGCTCTTCGTCGCGCTGATGTCGCCGGCCGCGCTCGCCCGCGCCACCTCGATCAAGGAGAGCGGGCGGCACATCCCGGCGTTCCTCGACCTGGTCACCGCGATCGACAACTCCCGCCTCAACCAGACCTACAACACCCCGTCGATCGCCACGATCTTCCTGATGGCCGAGCAGCTGGACTGGATGAACGCACACGGCTCGCTGACGGGGATGGTCGAGCGGACCACCGCCTCCTCCGACGCGCTCTACGGCTGGGCCGAGAAGACGCCCTACACCACGCCGTACGTCGTCGACCCCGACCACCGCTCGCTGGTGATCGGCACCATCGACTTCGACGACGCGATCGACGCCACCGTGGTGGCCAAGACGCTGCGGGCCAACGGCATCGTCGACACCGAGCCCTACCGCAAGCTCGGGCGCAACCAGCTCCGCGTCGCCATGTACCCCGCCATCGACCCCTCCGACGTCGAGGCCCTCACCGAATGCGTCGACTACGTCGTCGACCACCTCTGAGTGGTCTGTCGAATTCCCCGCTCAGGCGGGGACTTCGGCACTTCGTGGGGGAAATTCTGGCCAACAAGTGTCGAATTCTCCGCTCGAGCGGGGAATTCGACGCTGCTCGCTGAGACTAGGGCTGGGCCTTGGTCAGGTGGAGGAGCCAGTCGGAGTCGGTGTCGATGAGGGCGTAGCGGTGGGCGCCCGCGCGGCCGTGGAGCACGAACACGAAGCGCCGGTCGTTGCGGTCCTCCAGCTCCCACCAGCCGGTGTCGGCGATCGACTTCGTCGCGTCCGTGTACGTCGCGTGGTCCAGGTCGTGGTCGCCCACGGCCACCGCGAGCCGGTCGTGCCGCGAGTCGGTGGGCATCCCCTTGGGGACTGCCCAGGAGCGCAGCACGCCCTTCTCCTCCAGCCGGAGGTCGAAGTGCGGCTGCGGCTTGCGGTGGTCGTGCAGCACGAACACCGGCCGGTCAGCCACCGGCCACCGCCACCAGCGCGTCGTACACCTCGGAGCCGAAGGCGACCAGCCGCGCCTCCTCGACCTGCGTCCGTGTCGACCGCAGAGTCGTGACCGCCGCGTCGATCGCGTCGTCGCGCGGCCAGCCGTAGATCCCGGCGCTGACGAGGGGGAACGCCACCGACCGGGCGCCAAGCTCGTCGGCGACGGCCAATGCGCGCGCGTAGCATGAGGTGAGCAGCGACCGGTCGCGCTCGCCGGCCCGGAAGTTCGGCCCGACGACGTGGATCACCCAGCGCGGCTTCATCGAGCCCGCTGTCGTCCAGCCGGCTTCGCCGGTAGCCAGCCCGTGCGGGAAGCGCGCGATGCAGTCGGCGAGGACGGCCGGCCCACCCGCGCGGTGGATGGCGCCGTCCACGCCTCCGCCGCCCCGCATCGCGCGGTTGGCGGCGTTGACCACCGCGTCGACGTCCTGCTCGGTGATGTCGCCCTGCACCACGGTCAGCTCCATGGGCCCATCGTCCCCCAGGTCGATGGCGGTCATGCCTGCCGTGCGAGAGGCTGCCGTCCATGAGTGCGAATCGCGAGTGGTCCGACCTGGCCGAGCGCACCGAGGCGGCCGCGATGCGCCGGATCGTCGACGACCAGTCACCGGAGGTCCAGGAGCGGCTGGCCATGAGCAGCCACCGGGCGGGCGACGGCGTCCACGTGGTCGTGGTCCGCGACCCGATGTGGGGCTACTGGAACAAGGCGCTGGGCTTCTGCGAGCCGGTGACCGAGGACCTCGTCTCCGAGGTGGTCGGCCGCGGACGCGAGCAGGGCGTCGGCGCCCTGGCTCTCCAGCTGCAGCCCCGCGTGACGCCCGAGGACTGGCCAGAGATCGTCGAGCGGCACGCGCTCACGCAGGGCACGATGTTCGTCAAGTGCTTCGGCCCGGCCGAGCCGCGGGCCGCCGAGACCGACCTGCGCATCACCCGCCTCGGCCCCGAGCACGCCGCCGCCTTCGTCCGGATCATGGCCGCCGGGTTCGGCTTCGAGCCGACGGACGACGCCGACGCGATGTTCGACGGCGCCCAGTTCTTCAACGGCGACTGGGCGACGTACGGCGCCTGGGACGACGCCACCCTGGTCGCCGTGGCCCGCATGCTCGCGGTCGCCGAGACCGAGGCCGTGGCGCTGTTCGGGGCGGCCACCCTGCCCGCGGGCCGCAACCGCGGCGCGCAAGGGGCACTACTCGATGCCCGGATCAGAGAGGCGCGCGACCGGGGTCTGCACTGGGCCTCGGCCGAGACCTGGCTGGAGAACGACGAGAACCCGAACCCCTCGCAGCACAACATGCGCCGGGCCGGCCTCACCGAGGTGCACACCCGCCCCAGCTGGGTGTGGCGCGCTCCGGAGTGACTTCACGCGTCCGTGAGCAGCTTCAGCACCGCCCGCTCGAGGATGGTCTGCCGCTCGGCCGGAGTCGACGCCTTGCGCCGCAGTGCGGGCGCGATGGTGTGCCCCTCCTCGTAGGCGTCGACGACGCGGGGGTCGACGTACGACGAGCGGGCCAGCGCCGGGGTGTTCCCGAGGAACTCCGCGACCTCCTTCATCGCTGCCACCTCGGCCCGCTTGCGCGAGGCTTTCGTGGTGCCGGGCTCCTCGCTCGCCGCGAGAGCGGCAGCGGCGATGACGGTCGCGTGCCAGGTGCGGAAGTCCTTCGCGGTGGCGTCCATCCCCGTCGTACGTCGGACATAGTCGTTGACGTGGGACGAGTCGAGGTCGTGCCAGCGGCCACGTTCCTTCCACGCCAGCAGCTCCTCGTCGGCCGGCCCTCGGCGCCTGCGCATCACCTCGAGCGCCACGACGGTCGCCGGGTCGTCGATGGTGATGCAGTGCTCGACGCCGGACTTGCCGATGAAGCAGAACACCATCGTCGACCCCTGCTTGCGCACGTGCTGCCGCTGCAACGTGGTCAGCCCGAAGCTGCCGTTCTCCTCGGCGTAGACGTCGTTGCCGATCCGGAAGTAGCCGAGGTCGAGCAGCCGGACCGCCACGGCGCAGGCCCGGTCCAGCGACATGCCCTCGGCTCCGAGGTCGACCAGCACCTGCTCGCGCGCCTTCGACAGCACCCGCCCGAACTCCAGCACCCGCGCATGCTTGAGGGCGTCGCGCTGGAGTCGCCAGGCCGGGTGGTAGAGGTACTGCCGCCGCCCTGCCTCGTCCGTGCCGACCGCCTGGAGGTGACCGTGGGGCCACGGGCAGATCCACACGTCCTTCCAGGCCGGTGGGATGACCAGCCCCTTGACCCGCTCGACGTCCTCGGCCGGGAGCCGGGCCCCGCTCTGATCGAGGCAGACGAACCCCTTGCCGGCGCGACGCCGGGTCCAGCCGGGGTCGTCAGGGGAGCTCCGCCGCAGCCGCGCCATGGGCCGAGGCTAGGTCACGCCGGCGTGCGGCTCCTCACCCGTTGGAAGGGTCATCGCGGGCGCAGCGATCGGAGCAGCACGAGGATCGCGCCCACGATCACGATCCCCCCGAGAGCCCAGGGCCAGACGTCGGTGGAGGTGCTGGCCGGCTCCACCGCGGGCGGGGCTGCCGGGTCGGCGCTCGCGGAGGACGGCGCGCTCGAGGGCGACGGCGGTGACGACGACGGTGACGAAGAGGTGGGGCTCATCGCGCGTCGTACGTCGCCGGGCAGGGCGAACCGGAGCACCGGCGACCGAGCGCCCTCAGACGAGAGGTAGAGCGACCCGTCGGGCGTCACCGCGATCCCCTCGCCCTGCCGCTGCGAAGGCAGGTCGAAGGTCGCGACGGGCTGCAGGGACGGCCAGTCGTAGACGATCGCGGAGCCGTAGCCACGCACCACGAGGTGCTTCCCGTCGGGGAAGAAGGCGCCGTCGGTGGCCATGGGCAGCACCCGGCCGGTGCGGGTGAGCGGGTTGACGCGGTCGGCCCGCAGGTGGCGCGGGACGGCGTAGAGGGCGCCGCCGAAGACGTTCTTGCTGGCGATGTAGAGCCGGCCGGTACGGGGGTTGCGGACCAGGGTCTCGGCGTCCCGCGCGCCGCCGGGATAGGAGAGTCGGTAGGAGGTGGGCTGCACCGTGCGGTCGCCCCGGCCGACCGGCACCCGGGTGATCGTGACGTCGGGCCGGTGGCCCAGGTTGTCGCCGATGTCGCCCACCCACACCGCGCCCGGGCCGGCCGGGGCTAGCGCCTCGACATCGGTGGGCGCGTCGGACCAGTGGGTCACCCCGACCGTCCGCCCCTCCCGGTCGACGACGAACACCCGCCCGGTGTCGCCGGAGTCGTTGGTGGTCACGAACAGCCCGTCGCGCACGACGAGGTCACTGGCCTCGACGATCGCGGGGTCCTCGAAGCGCATCACCTGTGAGCCGTGGGGCGCCCCCGGCGTCACCGCCAGACCGACGACGAACGGCGCGACGACGGCGAGCCCGATCACCGAACCCCGCATCAGCGCTCGCCGAGAAGGGTCGCCAGCCGCGGGGTGACCCCCCAGGCGGTGACGAGCTCGTCGTACTCCTGACGGGCGGAGCCGTCGGTCACCGGCTTCCCGGTGCGCACTGCGCGCAGCAGGGTGTTGCGCGGGGTGTGCTGGCTGCCGACGAACTGCATGACGTCGACGCGGTAGCCCGCGAGCCGCAGCAGCGAGGCACGGAGACCGTCGGTGAGGGTGTCGGCGAACCGCTCGCGCAAGATCCCGTGCCGGGTGAGCATCGCGTAAGGCGCCGGTGTCGGCGTACGGCGCAGCTGGGCGGCGATGTCGTGGTGGCAGCAGGGCGCGGCGAGGACCACCGGTGTCTCCCAGGCGATCGCCCGAGCGAGGGCGTCGTCGGTGGCGGTGTCGCAGGCGTGCAGCGCCAGGACGACGTCCGGCGGCCGGGGCGGCGACGCCTCCGCGATCGAGGAGGCGAGGAAGCTCGCCTCGACGCCGAGCTCGCGGGCGATCCGCTCGTTGTGCTCGCGCGACTGATCACGCTGGTCGATGCCGGTCAGGTGCACGGGGAGTCCGCGGACGTGGGTGAGGTAGCGCTCGGTGACGAACGTCAGGTAGGCGTTGCCACAGCCGAGGTCGACGATCTCGAGCGGCTGGTCACTGGTCGGCGTGCGCAGGTGGCCCTTGTCGAGGGCGTCGGTGATCGAGGCGTCGAGGATCCGGAGGAACTCCTCGACCTGGCGGTACTTGCCCTGCCGGCTCGGTTTCATCCGCCCCTGGTGGTCGGTGAGCCCGAGCGCGCGGAACACCGGGTCGTCCTCGGCGAGGAGCCGGTGCTTGTCGCGGTCGTGGTCGCGGGCGAGCTCGACCGGGTCGGCCTCACGAGCGCGGGTGTGCACGAGAGCCTCCCCCTTCTTGGTCACCCGGAGCTGATGGGTCTCGGTCGCGGTGTCGACGTGCCAGTTGCCGAACGGCAGGTCGAGCAGGTCGTCGACCGCGGCTCCGGCCGCCTCACCGGCGGCGTGGTTGGCCGTGTGCGCCTGCGCGTCGTCGTACGCCGTGACCTGGAGGTGGCGCCCGGCCTTGAGGTCGACGTAGCGCACCTCCACCCGGCGCCAGGGCGGCTGGGAGCCGCGCCGGCGACCGGAGGCGACCGCGCGGACCAGCGTGTCGTCATCGAGCACCAGCGCGCGGATCCGGGCCAGGGCGGGGAGGAGCGGTTCGCTCATCGTCTGACCACGGCGGCGATCACGACGATCAGGAGGAGGGCCCCGAGGGCGACGGGGATGACGAGTCGCCGGTGTCGGGGGTGCACGCCGTCGAGTCTAGGTGGGGGTGTCTGCGCCGCCCTCTTCAGCGGTGTCGGCGGCGAGGGCGGCGCGGACGACGTCGAGGACCGGTCGCTGCCCGGCCTCGATCTCGCCGACCGGCACCCACTCGACAGCGTCGGTGGTGCCGCCGGTCTCCACGACCCGGGGCTCGGCACCCTCAGGGACGTCGGCGCGGAAGACCAGGTGGACGCCGTGGAAGTCCTCGTGGCGACCCGACGGCGCCGTGCCGTCGAAGTGCACGTCGTGGACGTCGAGCAGGTCACCCACCGACGCCTCGAGCCCGGTCTCCTCGGCCAGCTCGCGCGCCAGCGCGTCGCGGGGCGCCTCGCCGTGGTCGAGCCCGCCACCCGGGAGGGTCCACGACCCGGGGTGGGCCCCGAACGAGGAGATGCGGGTGAGCAGGACGGCGTCGGTGCGCCGGACCAGGGCGTAGACCCCGATCCGCTGCAGCCGGAAGGGCCGGTGCTCGGCTAGCGCCTCGGTCACGATGTCGGTCACCGGGAGATCGCCGGAAAGGACGTCGGTCACCGGGTGCCAGGCGACGTCGACCGTCGAGCCGTCGACCTCGACGACCCGTGGCTCGGGGGCGTCGGCGGGCACCCACGCGTCGTACACGATGCGGAGTGCCTGGTAGTCCCAGCGCCGGCCCTTGCGCCACATCGAGGGCAGGTGGGCGGAGTAGACACGGGCGGTGTCACCGACCTCGGCCTCGAGCCCGGTCTCCTCACGGATCTCGCGCACCAGTGCGTCGCGGGGGTTCTCGCCGTGGTCGACGCCGCCGCCGGGCAGGTGCCACTTCTCGTCGGCCGAGATCCGGCTCGCCAGGCGGGTCAGGAGGATCCGGTCGTCCCGCAGGACGAGGGCATACGCCGCGACCCGCTGCAGCTTGGGCAGGGGCTTGGGCAACGGTCAACCTCCCGACGTGGTCGACCCATCCTGTCAGGCCGGTCAGGCGAACGGCGGACGGGCGTCGCGAGCGTGGGAGTGTCGACCGGCCCAGCGCCACACACGGGCGGCTCGGTCGCGGTCGTCGTCTGTGACCAGGTTGCCCATCCAGCGCAGGGCCAGGGTCATCAGCCAATCGGAGCGCATGCCGGCCGGGCCGAGGGTGGCCAGCAGCCGCGGGACGGTGACCAGTCCGGCCAGGCGGCGGGCGATCGAGAACGACTCGCCGTAGTGCTCGGTCAAGGTGGCCGGCCAGGCGGTGGCGAGGTCGGCGTCCTCTGCGATCAGCTCGGCGACCAGGCGGCCGCCCTCGAGGCCGTAGTCGATGCCCTCGCCGTTGAGCGGGTTGACGCACGCGGCGGCGTCGCCGACCAGCGCCCAG
>JAHEXO010000112.1 GCA_023252065.1 Nocardioides sp.
GCTCAGACCGTCATCGACGAGTTCATCACCTCGGGTGAGACCAAGTGGCGCCAGCAGTCCGGCGTCGTGCTGCTGCTCCCCCACGGCTACGAGGGCCAGGGGCCCGACCACTCGTCGGCCCGCATCGAGCGGTGGCTGACGATGTGCGCCGACGAGGCGTTCGTGGTCGCGCAGCCGTCGACCCCCGCGTCGTACTTCCACCTGCTCCGGCAGCACTCCCTCGGCGAGATGCACCGGCCGATGGTGGTGTTCACGCCCAAGTCGATGCTCAAGCGCAAGGAGGCGGCCTCGCAGCCGGGTGACTTCACCTCGGGCGAGTTCCGGCCGTTCATCCCCGACGACCACGCCGACCCCGAGCAGGTCGAGACCCTGCTGCTCTGCTCGGGCCGGGTCACCTGGGACCTGATGGTCGATCGCGGCAAGCGCGACGACGGCGACCGGTTCGCGATCGCCCGGGTCGAGCAGCTCTATCCGCGGCCGGTCGACGCGATCCGGGCCGAGATCGCGCGCTACCCCCACCTCAAGCACGTCAGGTGGGTGCAGGACGAGCCGCTCAACATGGGCCCGTGGCCGCACTACGCGCTCAATGTGTGGCCCACGCTCGGTCACGACGTCGAGCCGGTCACCCGGCCGGCCTGCTCGTCGCCCTCGGTCGGTACGGCGAAGCGTCACGCCGAGGAGCAGCGCGAGCTGATGGCCACGGCGTTCGACTCCTCCGACGACCGCGTCGAGTCGTCGTACTGACGCGGGTCGGCTGGGCTCATGTACTTCACCGACCGCGGGATCGAGGAGCTCCAGCAGCGCCGGGGTGACGAGGAGGTCACCCTGGCCTGGCTGGGCGAGCGGCTGCAGGAGTTCACCGACAGCCACCCGGAGTTCGAGACCGCGGTGGAGCGGTTCGCGACCTGGCTCGCCCGTCTCGACGACCCCGAGGACTGATCGCGTGAGCATCCCCGACGACCTCGGATACGACTTCCGGCGGCCGAACTCCTTCCAGGCCCTGGTGCAGCGGTTCGCCTCCACCCGGCCCGGCGCCTGGACGTTCTCGAAGACCGCTCGCCACCTCGACGACGCGGTGGGTCGCCTCAGCCGGGGCCGCACCAGCGCGCCGCAGATCGTGGCCGGGCTGCCCGTGCTCGACGTCGTCACCACGGGTCGCAAGAGCGGGCTGCGTCGTACGACGCACCTGATCGCGGTCCCGGTCGACGGCACCCTCGCCCTGCTCGGCACCAACTTCGGCCAACCGTCGACGCCCGCGTGGGTGCTCAACCTCGAGGCCGACCCCAGGGCCACGGTCACCTACAAGCACCGCACCGTCGAGGCCGTCGCGCGGCCCGCGACCGAGGACGAGCACGCCCGGGTGCTGGCCGGCTCCGCCCACGTCTACAGCGGCTACCTGAAGTACCAGCAGCGGATCACCGCCCGCCGCCTCCGGATCTTCCTCCTCGAGTGACGCTGACCCGGCGTTTGTGTCGTGACACAACTGCCAGGTCAGCGCGTATCCGGCGTACACAACTGCCAGGTCAGCGGGGGCGCCAGGGGACGAGCGGGCGCACCGTCACCTCGGGGATGGTCGCGTCGGGCGGCAGGTCGATCACGTGCAGCATCGTGGACACCACCGTCTCCGGCCGGATCCAGAAGGCGGGGTCGTAGGTCCGGCCCTCCTGCTCGTGCACCTTCTCCTGCATCGGCGTCGCGGTGCGCGACGGGAAGAGGGTGGTGACCCGCACGCCGTGGTCCATCTCCTCGGCGCGGAGCGAGTCGGCGAGGGCGCGCAGCCCGAACTTCGAGGCGGCGTACGCCGACCACGACGCCCCCGCGGACAGCCCGGCCGCGGAGTTCACGAACACCACGAGACCGCGGGCGGCCCGCAGCGCCGGTAGGCAGGCGCGGGTGAGCAGGGCAGGCGAGATCAGGTTGACGTCCAGCTGCTCGCGCAGCTCGGGATAGGTGACCTCGGCGACCGGAGCCAGATCGACGACGCCGGCGACGTGCAGCAGCGAGTCGAGCCGGTCGGGCAGCCCGGTGAGACCCTCCAGGGACGCCGGGTCGGCCAGGTCGAGCACCAGCGTGTCCGCTCCGGGAAAACGCTCGCCGAGCTCGGCGGCGCGCTCAGGCGACCGGGCGGCCAGCACGAGGTGGTCGCCGCGTCCGTGCAGGGCCTCGGCGAGCGCGGCGCCGATCCCCGAGCCGGCCCCGGTGAGCAGGTGGGTCGTCATCGGGTGAACACGATCTTCCCGAACACGTCACCCTCCTGCATGGCGGCGAAGCCCTCGTGCGCGTCGGTCATCGGCAGCGTCCGGTCGACGAGCGGCCCGGTGCCGGTGGCGTCCAGCATCGAGACCAGCTGCGCCAGCTCGGTGCGGGTGCCCATCGTCGAGCCGATCACCTTGAGCTGGAGGAAGAAGATGCGGTTGAGCTCCGTCTGGTCGGGGTTGGGGCCGCTGGTCGCGCCACTGAGCACGACCGTGCCACCGGGTCGCAGCGAGCGCAGGGAGTGGTTCCAGGTCGCAGCGCCGACCGTCTCCATCACCGCGTCGACGCGCTCGGGCAGCCGGGCACCGGTCTCGTGGGCCTCGTGCGCGCCGATCTCCAGCGCCCGCGCGCGCTTGGCCTCGTCACGGCTGGTGACGCTCACGTGCAGGCCACCCGCCCGCCCCAGGGTGATCAGCGCGGTGGCGACGCCGCCACCGGCTCCCTGCACCAGGACGTGCTGGCCGGGTCGCAGGGCGCCCTGCACGAACAACATCCGGTACGCCGTGAGCCAGGCGGTCGGCAGGCACGCCGCCTCCTCGAAGGAGAGGGAGGCCGGCTTCGGCACCAGGTTGGCCTTCGGTACGGCGACCCGGTCGGCGAAGGTGCCCTGGTAGCGCTCCGACAGCAGCGAGCGCCGCGGGTCCTCGGTCTCGTCGCCCGACCACGCCGGGTCACCGATCACCGCGTGCACCAGCACCTCGTTGCCGTCCTCGTCGAGCCCGGCCGCGTCGCAGCCCAGGATCATCGGCAGGGCGTCCTCACGCAGACCGACCCCACGCAGCGACCAGAGGTCGTGGTGGTTCAGCGCCGAGGCCTTGACCTCGACCGTGGTCCAGCCGTCGGGTACGTCGGGATCCGGCCGCTCGCCGACCACGAGCCCGGACAGCGGGTCGTCGGAGGAGAAGGACGAGGCGTAGACGGCGAACATGCGTCGACCCTAGGGCCAGACTCTCAGCGGCGCGCGACGCCCTCCGCGCGTGCAGCCGCAGCGACGGCCGCCGAGACGGCGGGCCCGACCCGGGGGTCGAAGGGTGACGGCACGATCAGGTCGTCGGCGAGGTCGTCACCGACCAGGTCGGCGAGCGCGTTCGCCGCGGCCAGTTTCATGCCCTCGGTGATGGCAGTGGCGTGGACGTCGAACGCCCCGCGGAAGATCCCGGGGAACGCGAGCACGTTGTTGATCTGGTTGGGGTAGTCCGACCGGCCGGTGGCCACGATCCGCGCATGGCGATGGGCGATCTCGACCGGCACCTCGGGGATCGGGTTGGCCAGGCCGAACACGATCGCCTCGTCGGCCATGCTCGCCACCACCTCCTCGGCCACGGTGCCGCCAGAGACCCCGATGTAGACGTCGGCGCCGGCCATCACGTCGGCGAGCGCGCCCGACCGGTCGTGGCGGTCGGCGGTCAGCGCGGCCAGCGCCTTCTTCACCGGTGTAAGGTCGGGACGCCGGGAGTTCACGACGCCCTGCCGGTCGACGACCGCGATGTCGCTCACCCCGGCGTTGAGCAGGATCCGGGCCACGGCCACGCCGGCCGCACCTGCTCCCGAGACCACCACCCGGGTGGTCTCGGCGGTGCGGCCGGTGAGGGCGAGCGCGTTGGTCAGCGCGGCCAGGGCGACGACGGCGGTGCCGTGCTGGTCGTCGTGGAAGACCGGGATGTCGAGCATCGCCTTGAGCCGTTCCTCGATCTCGAAGCACCGCGGCGCGGAGATGTCCTCGAGGTTGATGCCCCCGAAGCTCGGCGCGAGCCGGGCCACGGTCTCGATGATCTCCTCCACGTCGGTGGTCGCCAGGCAGATCGGCAGGGCGTCCACGCCACCGAACTGCTTGAACAGCACCGCCTTGCCCTCCATCACCGGCATCGCGGCGGCCGGGCCGATGTCGCCCAGGCCCAGCACGGCGGTCCCGTCGGTGACGACGGCGACGGTGTTGGGCACCCACGTGTAGTGCTGGGTCAGCGACGGGTCGGCCGCGATCGCCTCGCAGACCCGGGCCACGCCGGGGGTGTAGGCCAGTGAGAGGTCGTCGCGGCTGCTCAGCCCGACGGTCGACCGGACCTCCATCTTGCCGCCGACGTGGAGATCGAAGACGGGGTCACCGGCGAACGGGTGCGACCCCGGCGGCGGGTCGGTGGGCTGGTCGTGGGGCGAAGTGCCGGCATCGGAGGCTGCCACGGCGCCACTGTCGCACAGCCCGTACGGCGTGCCGGAACGGTGGGGCGGTCGTGGACAGCCGGGTGGTCACACCCGTCCAGGCCGCCGCCACAGCCGGACCAGCACCGTCGCCACCACGTCGGCCTCCGCGATCACCCCGCGATGACGGGAGTCGACCCCCACCTCGGGGTTGTCGCTGAGCAGCCACCAGCCCGGGTCGCCGGTGCGCGTCTCCCGGGCCTCGACCGCCCGCTTCACCGTGAGCACGCGGTCGGGAAACCGGGCCAGCACCAGCCGCCCGGTGGTGACCGGCGCGCCGTACTGCACGAGGAGGAGGTCGCCCGGGTGCAGGGTCGGCAGCATCGACCGACCGCGCACCCTCGCCAGCCCGCATAGCCGCACCGGCAGAGGGTACGAGGCGCGTCTGGAGAGGCTCGGCACGCGGAGTAGTGTCCCAGTCCGAGGGCGCTCTCGCGCGCCCGTCTCCGACCACTCGCACCCACCAAGAGAGGACTCCGATGAAGCTGTTCGCTCCCACCGTCGAGGTCTCGGCCCACTGCGACCTGCCCTGCGGCGTCTACGACCCGGCGCAGGCACGCATCGAGGCCGAGTCGATCAAGGCGATCATCGCCAAGGTCGCCGACAACGACGACCACGACTTCCGTACCCGCGCGATCCTGATCAAGGAGCAGCGCTCGGAGCTGGTCAAGCACCACCTCTGGGTGCTCTGGACCGACTACTTCAAGCCCCCGCACTTCGAGAAGTACCCGCAGCTGCACACGCTGGTCAACGAGGCCACCAAGCTGGCCGGCGCGACCGGCACCAAGGGCGAGATGGACGCCGGCAAGGCCGACGAGCTGCTCGCCAAGATCGACGAGATCGCCGAGATCTTCTGGGAGACCAAGAAGTCCTGAGCGCAGCTCACGACTTCTGGTCCTCAGTTGCGAGTGAGCGCCAGCGCGAACTCGCAACCGTCTCCCGCAACCGCGGACCGACGGTGACCGAAGCACCGTGAGCTCCGCTCAGGATTTCTGGTCGCCGGAACGAGATTGTGGCGGACACGAAGGAGAGTGAGATGGGCCGGCCCCGGGGTCCCGTTACGCTCCTGACCAACCGATCCAGGGTGGGTTCGCGCACCCGCGACGGAAGGGACCTGATGGACGAAGCCGCCCCCACGCGAGCCGACGTCTCCCTACGGGTGCCCGCCGACGGCGCCTACGTCTCCGTGCTGCGCACGATGACCGCCGGGCTGGCCGCGCGCCTCGACTTCACCGTCGACGACATCGAGGACCTGCGGATCGCCGTCGGCGAGGCCTGCGCGCTCGTCCTGCCCGAGGCCGACCCGAGCGGTGACCTCGAGGCCGAGTTCCGGCTCGCGCCCGGGATCCTGACCGTCACCGTGGGCGTGCCCACCGACGGTCCGCGCGACCCCGACTACGAGAGCTTCGCCTGGCAGGTATTGAGCACCCTGGCCACCGAGGCGGCGGTGGCCGGCAACGGCACCCGGTACGAGGTGACGTTCTCGACCGAGTCGAGCATCCCGCCAGCCCGGGCCTCGGGCGCTGACACCTGAGATGGTGCTCGGCACGCCGGAGCAGTCAGGGTCCCTCGAGACGGAGCCGGAGCACGACGGTCCGCGTGCCGAGAACGCGCGACTCTTCGCCCTCTTCCGCGACCCCGACCAGAGCCAGCCCGTCCGGACGTCCGCCCGCGACGGGCTGGTCACCCTCCACCTGCCGTTGGTCGAGCACTGCGCGCGACGCTTCCGCAACCGCGGCGAGCCGTTGGAGGACCTGGTCCAGGTCGGCACGATCGGGCTGATCAAGGCGATCGACCGGTTCGACCTCGAGCGCGGCGTGGAGTTCTCGACGTACGCGACCCCGACCATCATCGGCGAGATCAAGCGACACTTCCGCGACAAGGGGTGGGCGATCCGGGTGCCGCGGCGGCTGCAGGAGCTGCGGATGCAGATCAGCGCCACCACCGCCGAGCTGACCCAGAAGCTCGGCCGCTCCCCCACCGTCCGTGAGCTGGCCGACGCGATCGGCTGCTCGGTCGAGGAGATCATCGAGGGGATCGACTCGAGCAACGCCTACGCCACGCTCAGCCTCGACGCCACCGACGACAGCAGCGAGGACTCCGGGGTCTCGATGCTGGACATGATGGGACTCGACGACGAGCATCTCGAGCACGTCGAGATCCGGGAGTCGATCAAGCCCCTGCTCGAGGCGCTGCCGGCCCGCGAGAAGCGCATCCTGCTGCTGCGCTTCTTCAAGAACAAGACGCAGTCCGAGATCGCCGCCGAGATCGGCGTCAGCCAGATGCACGTCTCCCGGCTGCTGAGCCGGACCCTCGACCAGCTCCGCACCTCGCTCCAGGAGGGCAGCGAGCCGGGTTAAACATCAGGGCCGGGAGCCGTCGTGGTCGTCGCCGGCGAGCGCCTCGATGCTGGCCGCGTGGAGCAACCCGACCAGGACGACCACCGCCACCAGCGCGAGGCCGATCGCGACCCAGGTCGTGGCGCCGCCGAGGAAGTTGTAGGCGAGCCCCAGGAACATCACCTGGGCCACGATGATCGGGCTGCGCGCCCACGACCGCCCGCGGACCACCAACCAGCCACAGGCC
>JAHEXO010000113.1 GCA_023252065.1 Nocardioides sp.
GGCCCCGTTGGGGCCGATGTAGCCGACCATCTCCCCGGCCTCGATCTCGAAGCCCAGGTCGCGGACGGCCTGCACCTCGGAGCGGGTCCGGCGCCGCCCACCCCGCCCCGTCCACCTCCTGCTGGTCTCGCCTCCGCCGGCTCCGCGCCGCCGCACCACGAAGGTCCGGCTCAGGTAGCGTACCTCGATCAGACTCATCGGGCCTCCTCGGGTGGGTCGTCGGGCCGGTCTGCGGCATGGGGTCGGTGAGCGTTGGACGAACGTTCGACCAAGAGCCCTGTTGGTCGAACGTTCGTCCAACCGCGGAGAGGGGTGTGTGGCCGGTGGGCGTCCCCCTGTGGAGGAGGCCCGACGCTGCGACGACGAAGGTGCTGGGATGACCGGGTGCCCCGGCTGATCGAGACCCAGACCCGGACCGGGACGATGGTCCACGCCATCAACCGGATCCTGGTCACGCAGGGGGTCTTCGGGTTGACCCTGCGCTCCATCGCACGGGAGAGCCGGATCAGCACCGGCTCACTACTCCACCACTTCGAGTGCCGCGAGCGGATCCTCCGCGTCGCTGCACACCAGACCGGGCTGGCGTTCCTCGGCGGCATCGAGTCCGAGGTGATCTGGCGCGGGGTCGAGGGATTCCTGCCCGTCGACGACGACGACCTGCTGCTGACCCGGGCCTGGCTGGCCTGGGTCGAGCTCTGGCGGAGCGAGGAGTGGCTGGAGCCCACCATCACCGCGCTGCGCGGACGGGAGCGGGGGATGCTCGCGGAGGCCCACGAATTCCGCCTGTCCCGGCCTGATCTGGACCTGATGACGGCGATCCTCGAGGGCCTGCGCAGCGCACTCTGTGCGCCGTCCCGCCCGATGTCGCCGGAGCGGGCGCGGACGCTCCTGCGAGGCGCGTCGGCTTCGGCGCTCGAGAGATCGGCGTGAGGCATCTCAGCTCCCGGTGGAGGTGTAGTGGCGGACTCCGGCCCGCCAGGCGGTCATCGTCACCACGACCATCACCAGGGCGGCGACGGGCGAGGCGAACTCGAGCCATTGCGGCAGCGTCGAGCTGCTCGAGCGTCCCAGGATGTAGAGGGACGGGTACCAGTTGACGAAGGCCAGCGGCAGCAGGAACGTCAGGCCGGGCACGATCCGCTGCGGGAAGACGGTGAGCGGATAGGTGAGCAGGGTCGCGCCGCCGTAGGTGAACGCGTTGGCGAACTCGCTGGCGTCTGTGGTCCAGAACTGCACGCAGCTGAAGGCCACGAAGGCGCCGAAGAATATCACCCCGCCGCAGGCCACCATCCCGACCAGCACCAGCACCTTGGTCGGCGTCCAGTCCACGGTCCAGGACGCCCAGGTCAGCACGGCGGCCCCTTGGACCACCCGCGAGACGCGCCGCAGCTGGAACTGGTCGGCGCACACCTGCACCAGCAGCGGCACCGGCTTGGTCATCATCGCGTCGAGCCGGCCCATCCGGACCTGCTGTCCGATGCGCTCGACGTTGCCCACGACCAGGTCGGCGATGCCGATGCCGAGCTGGGACGAGCCGTAGAGGAAGCCCATCTCCCGCAGCGTGAAGCCGCCGTACGTCGTGAGGTGGGTGAACATCACCCAGATCCCGATGAAGTCGATGCCGGTCGAGAAGACCCCGCCCACGGTCATGGTCCAGAAGGACACCGGGTACTCCAGCGAGGCGCGCACCCACAGCCGCGAGATCGCGACGTACGACGCGACGTCCCGGCGCGCCCGGGTGACGAGGCCGAGGTCAGCCACCCTGCACCACCACCTTGCTGGTCGCCCGCTCCAGCACGACCGCACCGGCCGCGAGGAGCACGACCGCCCAGAGCACCTGGAACCCGAGTGCGGCCAGGAGGTCGGCGCCGGTGTGCTGACCGAGATACACGTCGATCGGCACCTGGACGAACGCGGCCCACGGCAGGGCGTTGACGAGGGTGCCGAACCAGCCGGGGAAGAGGTTGAGCGGCAGCGTCAGCCCCGACAGGAACATCGCGCAGACGCCGCTGATCAGCTTGATGCCGCTGGAGTCGAGCACCCAGAACGACGTGGCCGCGACCAGGAACCGGATCGCGAAGCTCACGGTCACCGCCAGCGCGACGCTGACCAGGAACGCCACGGCCGCGACAGGCGAGGCCGGGCCGCTGATCCCGAAGAGGACCAGCCCGACCAGCGAGGGCGCAAGGCCGCGGCTGAGGAAGTGGTACGCCGCTCGGCCGAGGTCGGCGGCGTAGTACCACCACAGCAGCGGCACCGGCCGGTAGAGGTCGATCGCGACGTCGCCGGTCCGGATCCGTTCGGTGAGGTCGTCGGTCGTGCCGCCGCTCCACATCGCCACGGTCATCAGCAAGGACTGGCCGATCCAGACGTAGGTGACCGCGTCCTGGACGTCGTACCCGCCCGCATCGGGCGCCTGCGCCCACAGCTCGATGTAGGCGTAGGAGTAGATGATCCCGAACACCGAGTTGGTGAAGATCCCCGCCAGCGTGGCGGCGCGGTAGGTGCTGAAGCGCCGGAACGTGCGGGCGGCGACGGCGGGATAGAGCACCTCCAGGGCTCCCTTCGGGGCTGGGCGGGCGCACACGGGCACGCACAGTGACCCCGTCTCACCGAGAGACGGGGGTGCCGGACGTGCTGCGTATGCGGTTGTGGGCCGCCCAGTCTCGCTCACGCGAGACCGGGCGGCAAGTCACCTCAGTGCTGGTAGGTGCCCGTGATGATCGCGCGCCCGGCGGTCTTGAAGGCCAGGTTGAAGCTCATCACCGCGAACGACGCGTCGCCGTCGATGCCGAGGGAGTCCTCGGTGACGGCGTGGACCACGAAGTAGTAGCGGTGCACCTGGTCGCCCGGCGGGGGCGCAGCCCCCATGAAGCCGACGACTCCGCCGTCGTTCTTGAGCATGAAGGCGTTGCCCGGGAGGCTCGCACCCGGTGCGCCGGCGCCGGCGTCCAGCGAGGTCACGTCG
Organism: Nocardioides sp.; assembly: GCA_023252065.1. Next base: position 2,969 of record JAHEXO010000113.1, read on the forward strand.
GGCGGCAGGTCGACGACCGCCCAGTGCCAGAAGCCGCTCGGCGTCGGGGCGTCGGGGTCGAAGCACGTGACCGTGTAGCTCTTGGTCCCTTCCGGCGCACCACTCCACGACAGCTGGGGAGAGGTGTTGCCGTGCTCGGCCACCTGGTCGTCCTTGAGCGGCTGGCCGTGGGTCACGTCGTCGCTGGTGACGCTGAACGACGCGACGGCGGGGAGCAGGTCGTAGGGGTCTGGCTTCACCGGACGGTCGAGGCTCATCGGCTCTCCTTGGTACGACGGGCTGGGTCACCCCGAACCTAGCGCGGCCCAGCCCCACCGCCTCCGTCGGTTGAGGAGGGCGCTCGCCCGGTGGCTCCGTCGGTTGAGGAGGGCGCTCCGCGCCCGTCTCGAAACCCCGGAAGTCCCGAGGAATGGTCGAGCCGACGGCGACCCCGCTCCGCGCCGCGATGATGGGTCGATGGACCACCCGCCGTACCCCTCGGGGCTCCGGCTCTCCGGACGACGAGTGGTCGTCGTCGGCGGGGGACACGTCGCGCAGCGCCGGGTCCCCGGCCTGCTCGCGGCCGGCGCCCACGTCGTCGTGGTCTCGCCCGAGGTGACCCCGGCGATCGAGGGCCAGGTGCTGGCCGGCGAGGTCCGCTGGGTCGCGCGGGGCTTCGCCGACGAGGACCTCGCGGACACCTGGTACGTCATCGCCGCCACCAACGACGCGGCCGTCAACGAGCAGGTCTCCAAGGCTGCCGAGGCCGCGCGGGTCTTCTGCGTGCGCGCCGACGACGGCGTCGCGGCGACGGCCTGGACCCCCGCCGTGGGGCGGTACGACGGGCTGACGGTCGCGGTGCTCGGGCGCCGCGAGCCGCGGCGTACGGCAGCGGTCCGCGACGCCATCGTGACCGGGCTGCACGAAGGGACGATCGGGGCTGGAGAACGCCGCCCGTCCGTCCCCGGCGTCACTCTGATCGGAGGCGGACCCGGACATCCCGACCTGATCTCGGTGGCGGGACGCCGGGCCCTGATGGAGGCAGACGTCGTGGTCTCCGACCGCCTCGCCCCGCGCGAGCTGCTCGGTGACCTCCCGGCGACGACCGAGGTCGTCGACGTGGCCAAGCTCCCACGCGGGCGGTCGGCGCGGCAGGAGGAGATCAACCGGCTGATCGTCGAGCGTGCCCTCGCCGGCCAGCGGGTGGCGCGGTTCAAGGGTGGCGACAGCTTCGTGTTCGGTCGCGGCTTCGAGGAGATCGAGGCCTGTCGGGAGGCCGGGGTCGCGGTGACCGTGATCCCCGGGCTCTCCAGCCCGCTGGCCGTCCCGGCGGTCGCCGGGATCCCGGTCACCCACCGTCACGTCGCCCACGAGTTCACCGTGGTCTCCGGACACCTCCCGCCCGGCCACCCCGAGTCCCTGGTCGACTGGGACGCCCTCGGCCGGCTCCGCGGCACGCTGCTGCTGATGATGGCGGTCGAGAACGCACCCGCCATCGCCGGCGCCCTGGTGGCGGCCGGCCGGGCCGACCACACGCCGGTCGCAGTCGTCTGCGACGGCTCGATGCCGGGGGAGCGCACGGTGCTGTCGACCCTCGGTGCCCTGCCCGCCGACCTCGACCAGCACGGCGTACGACCGCCGGCGATCATCGTCGTCGGTGACGTGGTCGCCGTCGCCCATCCGCAACACTTCACCCTGTGACCCACCTGGTCGAGGTCTCCGACCCCGGAGACCCGCGGCTGTCGGACTACCGCGACCTGCGCGACGTCCAGCTGCGCACCCATCTCGAGGCGGAGCACGGCCTCTTCCTCGCCGAGGGCGAGAAGGTCGTCCGCCGCGCGGTCGAGGCCGGGTTCACGCCGCGGTCGTTCCTGATGGCGCCACGGTGGCTCGACAGCCTGGCCGACGTGCTCGGGCCCAGCCATGCGCCCTGCTACGTCGTGAGCGAGGCGCTGGCGGAGGAGGTCACCGGCTTCCACGTGCACCGCGGCGCGCTGGCCTCGCTGGAGCGGCGTCCGCTGCCGAGCCTCGACGAGGTGCTCCAAGGTGCTGGGCAGGTGCTCGTGCTCGAGGACATCGTCGACCACACCAACGTCGGCGCCATCTTCCGCTGCGGCGCGGCGTTCGGCTTCGACGGCGTCCTGCTGGCACCGCGCTGCGCCGACCCGCTCTACCGCCGGTCGATCAAGGTGGGGATGGGCGCTGTCTTCTCGACCCCGTGGACCCGGCTGCCCGACTGGTACGACGCCCTCCCGGACCTCTCCGCCCGCGGCTTCACCACGGTGGCGCTCACCCTGGCCGACGACGCGACCCCGGTGGAGGACGCCGTCGCCGGTGTCGAGCGGGTCGCACTGGTGCTCGGGTCCGAGGGTCACGGGCTGTCCAAGCGTTGGGAGTCCGCCGCCGACCGCCGGGCGGTCATCCCCATGCGCGAGGGCAACGACTCCCTCAACGTCGCGGCCGCGACCGCGGTGGCCTGCTACGTCACCACCCGCCGCTGACGATCGCGCGGGCCTCAGGTGAGCAGCGGTACGGCGGGCCAGTCGGCGGGGTAGTCGTCGGCGGTATTCTCGTGCGCCTTCTGCAGCTTCTTGCGCCACCGGGTGGAGAGCCGGTCGCCGAAGACCGTGCCGCGCGTGTGGTCGCTCTCGTGCTGGAGGCACCGCGCGAGGAGCCCGTCCCCGCTGAACTGCACCGTCGAGCCGTCCAGCCCGTTGCCCATGCAGGTCGCGACGTCGGGCCGCGCGAGCGGCACGTAGGCGCCCGGCAGGGAGAGGCAGCCCTCGTCGTCCTCGTCGAGCTTGCGGTCGCGGCCCTCGGGCAGGGTGACGACGGGGTTGCAGACCACGCCCACCGTGCGCTCACCGGTCGAGTCGTGGCAGTCGAAGCAGAACACGGCCAGGTCGACCCCGATCTGGCAGGCCGCCAGCCCGACCCCGTCGGCGGCGTACATCGTCGCCACCATGTCGGCCACCAGCGACCGCAGCCCCTCGTCGTACGTCGTCACCGGCTGCTGCGGCCGGTGCATCACGTCGGTGCCCCACCGCACGATGGGGCGGACCGTGCCGCCCTCCGGGAGCTGCCCGTACGGCGCGTGGTCGGGCGGGGCGAGGTCGTGCGGCATGCCGAGATCCTAGAGATCCGCCCGGACCCGTCCGCCCCGGGGCGGGTGCCTGTGACCGGACCCACTGATCACAAACTGTAACTCCGAGTTACAGTTTCTCGCATGTCTCTCACCAGCCACCTCCGACCGGGCGGCCGGCACGGCATCGCCCGCGGCGAGTCCCGCGACCCGATGGGCTACGCCATGGCCGCGCTGAGCCGACTCGCGCAGAGCAGCCTGCTCGACAGGGTCGGTCTTCGGAAGCAGGCCGAGCAGACGGTCTTCACCGTCACCCGCGGCGGCTTCCGGACCGCCACGACGGCCGGGCGGGTGTTCACGAAGGCCGGCCGGCGGGGTGCGGCCGGGCAGCGCGCCACGACCGGCGCCTCCCGGGGTGTGTTCGACCTGACCCCGACCGGGGACGAGCAGATGCTGGTCGATGTCGTCACCGACCTGGCCGCCGAGGTGGTCCGTCCGGCGGCCGCCGACGCCGACGTCGCCTGCGCCACGCCCCCCGAGGTGCTCACGGCGTCCGACGAGCTGGGCCTCCCGCTCCTCGGCGTCCCCGAGTCGCTCGGCGGCATCTCCGAGGAACGGGCGGTGATGGCCGGTGCGCTGGTCGCCGAGGCCCTGGCCCACGGCGATCTCGGCATCGCGGTGGCCGCTCTCGCCCCCGGGGCAGTGGCCACCGCGCTCGCCACCTGGGGCACCGACGCCCAGCAGCAGACCTACCTGCCGGCGTTCACCCGCCCGGAGCCGGGAGCAGGCGTGCCCGCCGCCGCCCTGGCGCTCACCGAGCCCCGTCCGCTGTTCGACGTCCTCGAGCCGCGCACGACCGCGCGCCGGACCGCCGACGGGTTAGTCCTCGACGGTGTGAAGTCGATGGTGCCGCGCGGCGCCGACGCCGAGCTCTTCGTGGTCGGTGCCCGGCTCGACGACGCCGACGTGCTC
>JAHEXO010000114.1 GCA_023252065.1 Nocardioides sp.
CGTGGTTCATGACGATCTCAGGTCGATAGTTGGACCGGAAGCCGGCGGTGAGGCGGTCGCCCACCCGCAGATCGGCCTTCGTGCCGTGGAAGAACGGCCCCTCGTCCAGCAGGTCACTCACCGCCACAGGCTACGTGGACCGGACTCCGGGTGGGGGCGTTCAGCCCTTGACGTAGGAGAGCTTCTCGCAGACCAACCCGTCGCGGAACCGGAGGACGTCGGCCCCGCGGACGTGGCCCGGGGAGCCGTCGTCGTCCATCCACGAGAAGCGCCAGCGGAGCACCCCGCGGTCGCCGGCGACGAACGTCTCCTCCTCGGTGAAGGCCGGCTCACGGGTGCCGCCGAACAGCTGCTCCCACTGCCCCCGTACGTCGCTCGCTCCCTCGTGCCGGGCACCGTCGGGGGCCGGCCCGGTGGCCTCGAAGACGCAGTCGTCGGTCATCAGCGCCATGATCGCCTCGGCGTCGCCGCGTCCGAAGGCGGCCGAGAACGCCGCCAGGCACGCATGGTCCGGCCCCCACGCGGAGTCGCGCCCGAACGCCGCGAGCAGGTCGGCCTGCGCGCCGCCGTGCGAGATCGCGCGCGGCCCGATCGCGCCGCCTCCCCGGTAGAGCGGCTCGCGATCGGCGAACCACGCGGCCACCTCGCTGACCAGGTGGGGATCGAGCCGCGGGTCGGTGCCGGTGGCGACGGCGAGGTCCCAGGCGTGGATCAGGTGGTCGGCCGCGATCTGGTGGACGTACTCCTCCATCTGCTCCTCGCCGTAGGACAGGTGCACGATGCCGCCGCCGGGCAGCACCTCCGCCACCGCGGTGGTGGCCTCCATCGCGGCGTCGAGCGCGCTGCGCACGGGGTCGTCGCCGAGCAGGTCGCCGTCGAGGCTGTCGCCGACGTCAGCGATGGTTCGGCCCCGCATCAGCGGGTCGGTCCAGCGGTCCTCGCCGACGACGTGGTTGACCAGGTCGCGCACCCGCCACTCGCGGCAGGGTGTCGGCGCGTCCCAGCCGTCGGGCGGCACGCCGTTGACCCGGTCGGCCCAGCACTCGACGGTGCGGTGGTAGAGCGTGTGGAGGTCCATGAGCGTCTCCCGCCGTGAGGCGGCCCCGCCCAACGGACCCGAGACGGATCGGGGCCCGGTCCATGCTCGCACCGCCGAGCCGCCGACGGAACAGTCGCCGGGATGAGACGCGCTCAGACCTCTTCGGCCAGCGGTGCAGTCGGCGCGGCCTCGGACCGTACGGCGGCACTCGCCGAGGTGGCGCGCAGCTCCACCTTGGGCATCAGCAGCAGGACCAGGAACGCCAGGATCGCGACACAGCCGGCCAGCAGGAACACGGTGTCCATCGACTCCGCGAACCCGGCCTTGAACGGATGGGCGAGCGCGGGCGGCATTTGCTGGATGATCGAGGAGTCGTTCTGCACCTGGGCCAGGACGCCCCCACCCGGGGTCGGGTGGAGGAACGCCTCGGCGACCTGGCGGTCGAGCGGGTTCGCACTCTGGGACGCCGTCTGCACGGCCTGCTGGAACGCGGGTGTCTGGGCCTCGTCGATGATCGAGCTCTTGATGTTGGCGCCGACGCTGCCGAACAGCACGGACAAGAAGATCGCCACCCCGAGGGTGCCGCCGATCTGCCGGAAGAACGTCGCCGAGGAGGTCGCGACCCCGATGTCGCGCGGAGTCACGGCCGACTGGAGGATCAGCAGGAGGGGCTGCATGCAGTTGCCGAGGCCGTAGCCGAGCCCGAACATCACCGCCATCACCAGCAGCAGGTCGGTGTCGGCAGTGATCAGCGACAGCAGGAAGAGGGCCACGCAGATCAGGACCGAGCCGCTCAGGGGGAAGGCCCGGATCCGGCCGGTGCGGGAGATGATCTGGCCGGAGATGATCGAGGCGCTCATCATCCCGACCACCATCGGCAGCATCAGGAAGCCGGACTCCATCGGCGAGGCGCCGTGCACGATCTGCATGTAGAGCGGGATCACCATGATGCCGCCGAACATCGCCGCGCCTACCACGACGCTGGCCACGATCCCGACGGTCACGGCGCGGCTGCGGAACATCCGGAGCGGGATCAGCGCGTTGTCGCCCATCCGCTTCTCGACGTAGACGAAGGCGCCGAGGCTGGCCGCGCCGAGGAGGTAGCAGAACATCGCGCGGCCCGACGTCCATCCCCACTCGCGGCCCTGCTCGGCGATGGTGAGCAGCGGGACCAGGCCGATCATCAGTGTGGCCGCACCCCACCAGTCGATGCGGGCGTCGCGGCGGTGGTGGCTCAGGTGCAGCGTCCGGTAGACCACGAACAGCGCCGCGACCCCGATCGGCACGTTGACCAGGAAGACCCAGCGCCACCCGGTCACCCCGAGGATGACGGCGTGGCTGGCGAAGAAGCCGCCGATGACCGGGCCGAGCACGCTCGACGTACCGAAGACGGCCATGAAGTAGCCGGTGTAGCGAGCCCGCTCACGCGGCGAGACGATGTCGCCGATGATCGCGAGCACCAGCGTGAAGAGGCCTCCGGCGCCGATCCCCTGCACGGCGCGGAAGGCCGCCAGCATGTACATCGACGTGGCGAACGAGCACAGGGCCGAGCCGATGATGAACACCGAGATCGCGAACATGAACAGCTTCTTGCGGCCGTAGAGGTCGCCGAGCTTGCCGTAGATCGGGGTCGCGACCGTCGAGGTGATCAGGTACGCCGTGGTGACCCACGCCTGCACGGACAACCCGTTCAGGTCGTCGGCGATGGTCCGGATCGACGTGCTGACGATCGTCTGGTCGAGGGCGCCGAGGAACATGCCCATCATCAGCCCGACCAGGATGGTCAGGATCTGGGCGTGGGTGTACTCGCCGGTCTCGCTGGGTGCGGGGGGTGCGGTGGGCAGGTTGCCCGAGGACTGAGTGCTCATCGAGAGCCGAGTCTATCGTTGCCCCGGTCAACCGTTACGGCGACGGGTCAGCGGGTGACGAGGTGGCGCAGCGGGCGGGCGTAGCGGGTGGGCTGTGAGGCCGTGGCCCGCAGGTGGATGTTCTGCAGGAGGCCGATCGCGAGCAGGCCGGCGAACATCGACGACCCGCCGTAGGACACGAAGGGCAGCGGTACGCCGGTCACCGGCATGATGCCCAGGCACATCCCGATGTTCTGGAACGCCTGGAAGCCGAACCAGCAGGCGATGCCGGCGGCGGCGACGCGTCCGAACATGTCGGTCGACATCGCCGAGATCGCGAGCGCGCGCCAGATCACCACCCCGAGCAGGGCGATCAGGACGCCGGCGCCGACCAGGCCGAGCTCCTCGCCGGCGACGGTGAAGATGAAGTCGGTGTGCTGCTCGGGCACGAACCCGGCCCGGGTCTGCGAGCCGTGGAAGAGGCCCTGCCCGAACAGGCCGCCGTTGCCGACCGCGATCCGGGCCTGCTCGGTGTTGTAGCCGGCTCCGCGCGGGTCGAGGTCGGGGTTGGTGAACGCCAGGAACCGGTCGACCTGGTAGGGCTTGAGCAGGTGGCCGGCGAAGACCGCCACCGCGGCGGCAGCGCCACCCGCGAGCAGGAACGCCAGCCAGCGGCGAGGGGCCCCGGCCACGGCCAGGACGCCGAACACGGTGGCCGAGAGCACGAGCAGGGTGCCGAGGTCGGGCTGGAGCAGGATCAGCGCCGACGGGAGGGCCGCGATCACGAGCATGCCGACGACCTCGGCCGCGCCCACCCGGGCACGACGACCCTCGTTGCGCTCGGCGACCAGCAGTGCCATCCCGATCACCACCGCGAGCTTGGCGAACTCGGACGGCTGGATCGACATCCCCCCGACGTCGATCCACGACCGCGAGCCGTTGATCGTCGACCCCATCACCAGCACCAGCACCAGCCCGGCGATCGACGCGAGGTAGACCAGCGGCGCCACGATCCGCACCCACCGGTGGTCGGTCGCCATCACCACGACCATCAGCACCAGCCCGAGTGCGACGTTGACCAGCTGCTTCTTCAGGTACGCCGTGGGGTCGCCGCCGGTGAGGTCGGCACGATGGGAGGTGGCCGACCAGACCAGCAGGGTGCCGAGGGCGAGCAGCCCGAGGACGGCCAGCATCAGGATCCGATCGACGCCGGGCGTCTTCAACCGACCGTTCACGGCAGCCTCTTTCCCATCGAGCGTGGCCGGGGCGGCAGGATCGAGCCGTCGGGCTGGAAGGACGGCAGGGCGTCGGGGGCGACCACGCCCGGCACGAGCGCGTGGCGGGTATCCATTGAGCTGCCGTGCACGCCGTACAGGGACTCCCAGATCTTGCGGACGTAGGGGCCGGAGGTGCCGGAGCCGGTGCCGCCCTGGGTGACCATCATCAGCACGACGTAGTTGTGGTCGTAGGACGCCACCCACGACGTCGACTGCTTGCCGTAGACCTCGGCCGATCCCGTCTTGGACCGGATGTGGACCGTGTCGAGCGGGAAGCCGATCATCTTCCACGCCATGGTCCCGAACTTGGCCGTGCCCAGCAGGGCGTTGCTGATGTAGCGGATCGCGTGCGCCGGGTCGTGGACGTGGCCCTGGACCTTGGGCGGGATCCGGCGCACGACCGTGCCGTCGGGGCTGACGATCGCCTTCGCGATCCGGGGCTCGAAGAGCGTGCCCCCGTTGGACAGTGCGGCGTAGGCCCGGGCGAGCTGGAGCGGAGTGACGAGGGTGTCGCCCTGGCCGATGGCGAAGTTCACCGCGTCACCCGCGCGGTAGTAGCTGCCCTCGAGGCAGAACTCGTGGGCGAAGAGCTTCAGGTAGCCGCTGGTGCCGGCCGGTGGGTGCCGGTCGATGCGGCAGTAGTAGCCCTTCATCGACTTCCAGTAGGCGAGCTTCCACTCGCGGTCGGCGATGCGGCCGGCGGACTCCCCCGGCACGTCGATCCCGGTCGGGCGACCGAAGCCGAACGCCTTCGCCTCGCGGACCAACGGGTCGCGAGCGTGGACGTCGGTGGGGTCCTGGCCGTACTTCTGCCAGTAGTGGTAGCCGACGCGGTAGAAGAACGTGTCGCAGGAGTACTGCAGCGCCTTGGCGAAGTCGATGTAGCCGAGCGACTCGGACTCGTAGTTGTGGAACAGCCGGTTGCCCACCAGGAAGCTCGACGAGCAGTCCAGCCGGGTCGACGGCCCGAACCCGTGGTTGAAGGCCCCGACGGTCATGATCGGCTTCCACGTCGAGCCGGGAGCGAACTCGCCCTGGTAGGCACGCGCCAGCAGGGGGTCGCCGGCCTTGGCGGAGTAGAGCCGCGCCAGCTGCTTGGCGGTGATGCCGCCGACCCACTGGCCCGGGTCGTACGTCGGCTGGCTGGCCATCGCCACGACGCGCCCCGTGCGCGCCTGCAGGACGATCACGGCACCGGAGTCGGCGCGGTAGTGACGGTGGGTGACCGGGTCGTAGGTCGCGCGGGCCGTGGTGATCGCGTGGTGCAGAGCCCGCTCGGCGACGCCCTGGACGCGGGCGTCGATCGAGGTGACCAGGGTGTCGCCCGGCCGGCTACGCACCCGCCCGCTGTTGCCGAGCACCCGGCCCATCGAGTCGACCGAGACCTTCTGGTAGCCCGGCCGGCCGCGCAGGAAGCGGTCGTACTGCTGCTCGACCCCCGCGCGCCCGACCGTGCTGGCGCCGTTGAGCGAGGTGTCGCGGTCCTTCTGCGCCTGCTTCAGCTCGCCGGCCGTGATCGGGCTCAGGTAGCCGACGACGTCGGCGAGGTTCACGCCGTAGGGGTGGGGATAGGCGCGCATGCTCTGCTGCTGGGCGAGGACGCCGGGGTAGTCCTCGGGCTGCTCGAGGATGCGCAGCGCCACCGACTGGTTGACGTCCCCGGCGACCGGCACCGGCTGGTAGGGAGACCCGTTCCAGCACCGGTCGCGCACGCTGCCCGGGTCACCACACGTGACCAGCGCCTGCTGGACGCGCTTGACCGGCATGCCCACGGCATCGGCAACCCTGTGGAGCAGCACCGAGCGGTCACGGTCGGGAAGCTTGCCGAGCAGCGTGCGGTCGACCGAGACCACCCACGCCATCCGGTTGGTGACCAGGGGTCGGCCCTGGTCGTCGACGATCAACCCGCGCGAGGGCTGCATGACGACCTCGCGCAGGGACTGCGAGGCGGCGGCAGCGTGGTAGGCGTCGCCGGAGACCACCTGGAGGTAGTAGAGCCGGGCGAAGAGCGTGGCGAACAGCGAGAACACCAGGACGCGGACCACGACCAGCCTGAGCCGCGACCGCTCCGTGGCGGGCTGCGTGGGAGCGGGAGAGGTCATCGCGCGCCCGCAGGCTCCAGGCGGGTGAACAGACGCATCAGGACGGGGACCACGAACGGCGCCAGCAGGACGTCCCACAGCAGCGCGACCAGGATCACCCGGGCCACGTCGCCGGCGCCGGCCACCGCATCGCCCAGGACGAGTCCGGTCAGGGCGTAGACCGACGTGCCGACGAACGACGACGCGGCCACCGTCGCCACGATCGTGCCCACGGTCGGACGGGTGTCCTGCCGCATCAGCCCGGCGACGTAGCCCACGAGCACCAGGGCGAGCGCCCAGCGTCCCGCGACGTGGTCGGCGGGCGGCGCGAGGTCGAGGAGCAGGCCGGCGAAGAAGCCGAGGGTGGCGGCGAAGGCCGGGCCCCGCACCAGGGCGGCGGCCACGACCACCAGCAGGCAGAAGTTGGGGACGATCCCCTCCCACGCGAGGTGGGGGAAGACCGCGACCTGGAGGACCAGGGCGACCACGACGAGGCCGGCGGCCACCAGCACGCGCCCGGACCTCATTGCAGGCTCCCGTCGGCCTCGACGACGGCCCGGTCGCTGTGCGTGCCGGACGGCACGACGACGCCGACCAGGTCGAGGGCGCCGAAGTCGACGTAGGGCCGGATCACCGCGCGCTGGGAGGACTCCCGGAGGCTGGCGTAGACCGCGGTGACCTGCCCGACCGGCACCCCCGCGACGTAGGGCGCGCCGCCACGGCTGCCCCAGGTGACGATGGAGTCGCCCTTGGCC
>JAHEXO010000115.1 GCA_023252065.1 Nocardioides sp.
GCACGCCTGCGACTACACCGCCTGGGGAGGCCCGTTCTTCGACGGCGGCAGCGGCACATACCCGGCACGGAGGCTGATCCCCTGGGGGTCGGCCTCCGTGCCATGTGAGGCCCGAAAATGAGAAGTGGCGAGGGATCCCCTCGCCACTACCAACGTATAGCGCAGTGGGGGCCTTGCGGCAAGACCCCTGTCGTCGCACACAATCGCGGACTCCGACCACACCCCGTTGACGGGAGCCGCCCTGGTGAACCCTCTGCAGACGAGCGCGTTCGACCTCCACGACCACCCTGCCAAGGCCGACCCGGCCCTGATCGAGCGCGACGAGCAGCACTTCGCCGCCATCGCGCAGAGCCTCGACGAGACGATCGACGACCTGACCCAGCGCGTCGAGACCGAGCGCAGAGCCCCGGGCGGGACTGGTCAGGAGGCGATGGACCGCGACCTGGAGATCCATCGGCTGACCGCGCGGCTGCGCGCCCTGCGCCGCTTCACCCTCGACGTCTGCCTCGGCCGGGTGGTGGCTGACGGTGAGCCCGACCCGGTCTACATCGGTCGCTTCGGCCTCACCGACCGGTACGGCCGCCGGCTCCTCGTCGACTGGCGCTCTTCGGCGGCGGAGCCGTTCTTCGCCGCGACCCACGCCCACTCGATGGGGCTGGTGAGCCGCCGACGCTACCGGTGGGCACGCGGCCGGGTCACCGACTACTGGGAGGAGGTTTTCACCCCCGACGGCCTCGAGGGACATGCGGCGCTCGACGACCAGTCCGCCTTCATCGCCAGCCTGGGCGGCGCCAGGTCGGGACGGATGCGCGACGTGCTGGGCACGATCCAGGCAGACCAGGACGCCATCGTCCGCGCGGGTTCAGGCGGTGCCCTGGTCGTCGACGGCGGGCCCGGTACCGGCAAGACGGTCGTCGCACTGCACCGCGCGGCATACCTGCTCTACTCCGACCCCCACGTCGGCCAGAGCCGCGGGGGCGTCCTCGTCGTCGGGCCGCACCAGCCCTACCTGGCCTACGTCGCCGACGTGCTTCCCGGCCTCGGCGAGGAAGGCGTGCAGACCTGCACCCTGCGCGACCTCCTGCCCGAGGGCGCAACGGCACCGGCCGAGCCCGACCCGGAGGTGGCGCGGCTCAAGGCCAGCGCCGACATGGTCAAGGCGATCGAGCCCGCTGTGCGCCTCTACGAGGAGCCGCCGACGGAGGGCCTGGAGGTCGGCACCCCCTGGGGCGACGTCTGGCTGAGCGCCGACGACTGGGCCGAGGCCTTCGACTCGCTGGAGCCCGGGCAGTCGCACAACGAGGGCCGCGACGAGGTCTGGGAGGAGCTGCTGACGATCCTCGTGGACAAGCACGAGGTCGGTCCGGACGACGACGACGTCTCCGAAGACCTGGTACGACGCGCGCTCGCGCGCCACGCCGAGCTGGTCGAGACCTTCAACCGGGCTTGGCCGCTGATCGACGCGACCGACCTGGTCGGCGACCTGTGGTCGGTGCCGGCCTACCTCCGGATGTGCGCACCGTGGCTCGAGCCCGACCAGGTGCGGCTCCTGCAGCGGGCCGACCCGCAGGCGTGGACCAGCTCCGACCTCCCGCTCTTGGACGCCGCTCGGCAACGGCTCGGCGACCCGGAGGCCTCACGGCGCCGACGTCGCCGGCAGGCTGCGGCAGCGGCCGACCGCGAGCAGATGTCCCAGGTGGTCGACCACCTGATCGCGACCGACGACTCGGACATGCACGTGATGTCGATGCTGCGGGGCCAGGACCTCCAGGCCGCCCTGGCCGAGGACGACGTCCGCCCCCGCCGGTCGGCGGACGTGCTCGCGGGACCGTTCGCTCACGTCATCGTGGACGAGGCGCAGGAGCTGACCGACGCCGAGTGGCAGATGCTGCTCCTCCGCTGTCCTTCCCGGAGCTTCACCGTCGTCGGCGACCGGGCCCAGGCCCGGCACGGGTTCACGGAGTCGTGGCAGGAACGGCTCGCGCGGGTCGGTCTGGACGGTGTCGAGCTGGCCGCTCTCAGCATCAACTACCGCACGCCGGCCGAGGTGATGGCCGAGGCCGAGCCGGTCATCCGGGCTGTGTTGCCCGACGCCAACGTGCCCACCTCCATCCGGCAGACCGGCATCCCCGTGGTGCACGCGCCCACGACCGAGCTGGACTCGATCCTCGAGGCGTGGCTCTCGGCCAACCCAGAAGGTGTGGGCTGTGTGGTCGGTGGGGCTGTCCAGGAGACGCACCGCATCAGAGCGCTGACCCCAGAGCTCACCAAGGGCCTCGAGTTCGACCTCGTTGTGATCGTCGACCCGGAGTCCTTCGGCGACGGCATCGAAGGGGCCGTCGACCGCTACGTCGCGATGACGCGCACCACCCGACAGCTCGTCGTCCTCGGCGACGACTGACGCCGTTGAGAGTGGTCTAGACAATGCTTGACTTCTGATTGTTAGAAGTCTAATAATCAGAGCACAGCGGCATCACCCAACAGGAGGCAGACATGACCACATTGGCGGTGCGACACACGGTGGAGGACTTCGACCAGTGGAGCACGGGCTTCAAGGAGCACGGCGAGGTACGCCGTAGCCACGGCGCCACCGGCGACCGCGTGCTGCGCGACGGCAACCAGGTGCTGGCACTCATCGACTTCCCGGACACTGCCTCGGCGGCGGCCTTCCAGGCGGACCCGAGCCTGCGAGACGCCATGCAGCACGCGGGCGTCGTCGGCGCGCCCGACATCAGCGTCTGGACCGAGAGCTCCCAGGAGCAGTACTGAACGCGCGGCACACTCCCTCGGGTCAGAGGGGCTCCCGCACCGGGAGCCCTTCGTCGCGCGCCGGGCAGACCGGCGCCTTCGAAGCGGAGTTCCCGGGCCTCAGCGAGTCGGCCAACCAGGTGGCGATGGAGCTGGTCCGCTCGAGTGAAGCGCTGCTCACCGCCACCGACCGCGTCGTCCACGACCACCGGCTGTCCCGGGGCGGTCGCGAGGCTCTCGCCGTGCTCGAGGGCGCAGGTGAGCCCCTCTCCCCCACCACCATCGCCGAGCGGCTGATGGTGACCACGGCCAGTGTCACCTCCCTCCTCGACACCCTCGAACGACGCGGGCTGCTCACGCGGGAGAACGACCCCAGCGACCGGCGCAAGCTGCTCGTGACGCTCACCGACGACGGGCGTGCCCTGGTCGACCGGTTCCTGCCCGAGATCGTGGCGTTGCAGACGGCCGTGATGGCCACCCTCACCGAGGCTCAGCGTCAGCAGCTTCATCGCCTGCTGACCAAGGTCCACGCCGGTGTGGCCGACGTCGACCCGGACATCGTCGCCCAGGAGGCTCCCCGGCGAGGGCGACGCCGTAGCGGCTGACCACCGCGAGGCCCGGACTACCCCGGCTCCTCCCAGGTGTCTTCCTGGAGAGGACGCTCGGCGGCGTCCCTCGCCTGGATGCCCCTGCGCGCCGCGGAGACGAGGATCCGGATCCCGGCACCCACGACGATCAGGTTGACCATCATCTGGGCCGTGACCAGCAAGCGCATGCTGTCGGTCTTCGCGACGATGTCACCGAACCCGACGGTCGCGAAGACCGTGACGGTGAAGTAGAGCGCCGACGCGTGGTCGAGCGGCTCGTTGAACGTCGACGGGTCGCTGAACGAGCCGGACAGGTAGACCCGCGCGAAGATCAGCAGGTAGAGCGGCACCAGGATCCCGAGCGCCACGACGGCGCGCAGGATCGGGTAGTCCGAGTTGATGATGGCCGGCACCTGGAGCCCGACGACCAGGGTGAACAGGCCGAGCTCCAGGAGCAGCCACGGGAGGTCGGAGCCGGGGCCGCGGCCGTTGGTCGGGACCAGGAAGTAGATCGCGCCCAGCACAGCCATCGACACCGCGATCTGGATGGCGGCGCGTAGGCCCAGCCGCCACGCGGTCGGGCGCGGCGCGGCCGCCGACGGATCGGAGTTCTTCACAGCACCGAGTCTCCTGCCAGTGTCACGTGGCACCGCTGCCACGACGTATGGGGTGATGGTCCCGGATCCACCGGCAGGGTACGAGAGGCCTTCGTCCTCCGCCAGGCGACGTCCTGGGGGGCGCTGGGCGCGAGTGTCCACGCCCTCGTCGCCCGGTGTTGTCGGTGGGGTCACCGACCGGCCACCCGGCGCCACCAGGATCCGGAAGGTCAGACCCGAACCCTGGAAGGAACCCGATGAAGCGTGTCCTGTGGGCTTTGCCCGTGGCCGTCGTGGCGGCCAGTGTGGCGACCGTCGCGTCCGCGCAACCGCCGAGCGCTCCCGCGTTCACCGGACTGTCTACTGCCAACACCACGTCGCCCGGCTACGCGCCGGCGAGCCGGCTCTCCCCGGAGCTGTCCCAGACGGTGGTCGCGCAGGGGGCGATGAAGCTCGAGAACCCCTCGGCTCAGATCGCCTACTACGGCTACGACGGCGACCAGGTGAACGCGGCCGGCGAACCGCTGATGGTGCCGCTGCCCGGCGCCCCGACGGTCGAGGCGCACAAGACCGAGCCCGACAAGAACACCTACCTGGTGTTCAAGAAGGGCCTCGGCGGTGCGGACCCGAGCTACGACTACGGCACCCACTTCCTCTACCAGGGCCACGAGAGCGGGACCCCCGGCTACCTCACGCGTATCAACCTGGACGCCGACGCCGCGCACCGGGTGACCCTGATGGCGACCATCCCCACCGGTGACATAGACGGCAGCACCTGGGACCCCTGGGCCCAGCGGCTCCTGCTGACCACCGAGAACGCGAGCGCCCCGACGTACGCCGCCACCGCCGACTACCCCTCCACCGTCACCGACGTCTCCGGAGCCCTCGGGCGCGGCGGCTACGAAGGCGTGCAGAACGACTCGGCCGGCGACGTCTGGCTCGTCGAGGACATCGGCGGAGCCAAGAAGAAGGACGCGGCCGGTGCCAACACCGCCGCGAAGATCCCCAACAGCTACCTCTACCGCTACGTGCCGGCGACCCCGGGTGACCTGGTGAACGGGCGTCTGCAGGTGCTGCAGGTCGAGAACGCAGCCGGTCAGCCGATCACCCAGGCGAGCCAGACCGCGCTCAACAGCGCCGACCAGCTGGCCCTGCACACCTACGGCGCCACCTTCGACACCACATGGGTGACGATCCACGACACCGCGACGGACGGCCACGCGTCGTTCAACGCCAACGCCCTGGCGCTGGCTCAGGGCGGTACGCCGTTCAAGCGGCCCTAGAACGGGGTCTTCCGCCCCGGGTCCCACTTCGGGCAGTTCTTCTTCGACGAGACCGGCGACACCGATGCGACCAGCCCGGAGAACGACACGGCCGGCGGCTGGGGCTCGGTCTTCGAGCTGCGCCAGTCGGGCCCGAGTGCGTCGCACGGCACGCTGTCGCTGTTCTACAAGGCCGACGAGGCCACCTCGAGCTTCGACAACGTGACCTTCTTGTCGAAGAACCTGGTGACGTTCGTCCAGGACGCCGGTGACACCCTCCACACGCAGGCCAACGCCCTCGACTCCGGCTGGGTCTTCGACGTCACCCGCGACTATGGGCAGGCGGGCACCGAGCCGGTCCGCTGGCTCGCGGAGGGTCGCGACCCGTCGGCCACGATCGACTCCGCCACCCCCACCGGGAACGACGGGGACAACGAGATCACCGGCGTCCATGTCTCCGACGGCGACCCGACCGCGGGAGGGATCCTCGGAGCGAAGACGCCGGAGCTGAAAAACCCGAAGTGGCGCTGGTTCTACACCCAGCAGCACGGCGACAACACCACGTACGAGGTCACGCTCAACCGCTGAGCAGGGCTGCCCAGGACGGGCGGTGGCGCGGAAACGCGTCACCGCCCGTTCACCTTGGTGTGCCACGGTCCGGTTGTGTGGGAGTACACCGTTGCGGCGGACAGAGTGTCCCGCGTCGTGCTCCCCGCGTCGTACCGCGCCGGGAGCCGCGTGGACCAGCACCTGCAACGGGTCCCGGAGAAATGGGTCCACGCGGTGGCGAGGAACTCGACGGCGACCCTGTGTGGGAAGTCGGTGCAGGGACTGCACCGCTTCGAGGGTCTGCTCTTCGAGCATGTCAACCATCACCTGCGCTGCCGGACCTGTGATGCCGAGGCCGGACACCCTCGCGGCAGGCGACCCTGATCGCGACGTGCTCAGGGCACCACGCGGTACCGGACGAGCAGGTAGCCGCTCGGTGAGGCCACCCCGCGGATGAGCTCGAGCCGGATCGGCGGCAGTCCGTCGAACAGCCGCTGGCCGGTCCCGGCGATCGTCGGTGCCACGACGAACCTCAGCTCGTCGACGACGACGGCAGCGAGCAGCGCCCGCGTGACCGAGATGCTGGCGTGGACGCCGATGTCGCCGCCCGGGCGACCCTTCAGGTCGCGCACGAACTCGACCAGGTCGCCGTCGATGACGTGCGAGCTGCTCCACTCACGCGCCAGTGGCGTCGACGTGGCGACGTACTTGGGAACGGCGTTGATGAAGGAGGCGAACGGCTCGATGTCGCTGTCGGGCCAGAACTCGGCCCACTCGTCGTAGCTCCGCCGGCCCAGGATCACCGCGTCCTGGGTGGCGATGAGCTCCACCCCGCTGGCATCGGTCTCGTCGTCCCAGGCGGTGACGAACCGGTCGGGAGCCTCGGCCACCCCGTCGAGGGACAGGAAGTGACCGGCGACCACTGTGCGCTCAGGCCGCTCGGCCTCCACGGTCGGGTCGGGCTGGGAGGGGGTCGACATGACTGGTCTCCTTCACAGGACGACGGGTGGGTCGTGGATCACCTCTACGTCGGACGAGGCCGGGGCATTTCGACACCGGCGTCACATGTGGGCGACGAAGGCAGCGAAGACGACCACGCTGATCACACCGAGCACGACGGCGCACCACGCCGCACCGCGCCCCCGGAGAGTCCCCTCGGAGGCCTTGATGTCTCTCAGGGCGCGGAGCCCCAGGAAGATGGCGGGAATGCCGGCGCGGATGCTGAAGGGAACGATGCTGAGCAGACCGAGGATG
>JAHEXO010000116.1 GCA_023252065.1 Nocardioides sp.
CGCCTTCCTCGGACTGGGCCTGTCGGGCAACGGCACCACCGTGCAGTACGCCTACCCGGGCACGCCGGTCGCTCGCGTCGGCATCGCCGCCGGGGCCACGATCACCAAGATCGGCGGCACCTCGGTGAGCACCGCGGCCGGCTTGAAGAAGGTCATCCAGACCTACTCCCCCGGCGACCAGGTGCAGCTCACCTGGACCGACGCCGCAGGATCCAGCCACACCGCCACGGCGACGCTGATCAAGGGTCCTATTGCGTGACCGGGAGGCAGTCGTGCATCGTGTTCATCGAGACCACGACTGCCTCCCCCCCAACGGGGAGCAGGTGCTCCAGGTTTGAACGATCGGACCGCAGGGAACGTGACTCCTACGTCGGCCGGCGTGGCTCAGACGCCGTCCGGTACTCCTGCGAGGAAATGCCCATGTCCAACCTGATGATCGCCAACGTCCTGCTCACCATCTCGATTCTCTGCATGGTCGCCTGTGTGTCGGCGGGCATGCCGTTGATGTTCCTCTACTCCACGGCAGCCACCGCCCTGGCGGGTGCGGTGCGCCACCAGCAGCTCCCGCACGACAAGAAGGCCGGCCGCCGCGACTGAGGTCTCCGGCCCTGCGCGGCCCGACCGGCACGGACCCCCGACGGAGGACCTATGCCCACCCGTACTGCCCGCACCGCCTGGACCGGATCCCTCGAGCAGGGCACCGGCCAGGTCGAGCTCACCAGTTCACAGCTCGCGACGTACGATGTGTCGTTTCCCAAGCGGGCGGCCGACGACGCCGACGGCACCACCAGCCCGGAAGAGCTCGTCGCAGCGGCCCACTCGTCCTGCTACGCGATGCAGCTCTCCGCCGTCCTCGCCCAGGCAGGAGGCACTCCCGTCGCCCTCGACGTGCAGGCTGACGTGACGCTGGGGCCTGATCCGGCCGGAGGCTTCAGGCTGACCGGCATCGCCCTCACCGTGCGCGGCGAGGTCGAGGGCCTGGACGCCGAGGGCTTCGAGAAGGCGGCCCAGGAGGCCAAGGCGACCTGCCCGGTCAGCAAAGCACTCACCGGCGTCGACATCACCTTGGACGCGGCGCTCGAGCGCTGAACCCCTACCTCACCGCCGCGCTGTCCTTCGACACCTTCAACGGCGAGGTGTCGACCGCGACGAACTGCCGCGCCGGGATCTGCTTGAGCTGGTCGATGAAGGCGATCGGCCAGTGCGCGTTCTGCTCCCCCTGGAAGTACCACGGCGAGCCGTTGTCGGCGAGCACCAGCCCGTAGGTCTTCATCGCCTTCACCACCGCCATCGCCCGCGGCCCGAACCCGGACGGGTGGTAGCTCGCCTTCAGCCGGAAGCGGGCCCCCATCGGTGGGTAGCTCCAGCTCGTCCTGGAGCCGGCGTCGTGGCGGGCCGGCCACAGGTGGTGCTCGGAGGTGATGTCGGTGGTGAACCTGATGGCGTGGTCGACGCGGAAGTGCTTGACCTCGTTCCAGCGCAGCAGGCCGGGGAGGATCGGCAGGCCGGCGGCGTCGGCCGACGTCCAGGTGTCGGGGCGGAGCTTGTTGGACGTCAGCGACCAGATCGCGCCAGACCCGGCGTACCACTTCCCGCTGCGCTGCCGGGTCGCGAAGGTCTCGTAGAGCCGGCACACGCCCTTGTCGACGATGATCGCGTGCCGGTCACCCGTGGAGCGCCGACCGCCTTCGATCCGGGTGTCGGAGCCCAGCGGATAGCGCGAGCGGTCGCTCTCGCTCGCGTAGTCGAAGTGCACGCGGACCCGGGGGTGGCTGTGGCCGACGACGGTGATCGGGATGCCGTAGTTGGGCCCGTCACCGAACGACGGCCCGAAGTCCGGGTGCAGGTCGAGCCCCGTCGACATGTGCGAGAGCCAGGCAGCGCTGCGCTTGGCGACCGGGAGCGAGCGGATGTCGGCGTGCCAGTAGTTGTTCGCCGGGAAGACGTGGCACGACGTGCCCACCACCGGCGCCTTCTGGGCGCTGGGCTGCGCGGCGTCGCGGGCCTCCGCCACGGAGACGGCGTACGCCGTGCCGGTGGCGGCCAGCACGCCGGCCAGGCTCAGGCCCAGCAGCCGCGTCCTCATCAGGTGTCCGCCCTGCCCGCGACCGCCACGGCCATGCCGAGGCTGATCATCGACACCCCGCCGACCGTGCCGAGCGCCTTGCCCCGGCTCGGGGAGGCGTTGAACCACCGCCTGAGCTGGCCGGCCGCGACCGCCCAGATGCTGTCGCAACACATCCCCAGCACGAAGGCGATCAGGCCGAGCAGGAACATCTGCAGCGGCACCCGGCCCCGGGTGGGCTCGACGAACTGCGGGAGCAGCGCCACGAACATCACGTAGAGCTTGGGATTGGTGAACCCGACCAGGAAGCCCTGCCTGAGGGCGGTCGTCGGCCGCAGCGGCGCGGTGGTGCGGGAGCCGGACTCCGCGACCCTGATCGCACGCCGGTGGCGCAGGGCCTGGACCCCGAGGAACACCAGGTAGGCCGCGCCGCCCAGCTTGACGACCTCGTAGAGCACCTCCGAGGTGGCCACCAGCTCACCCAGCCCCAGCACCACCAGCAGCAGCGCCAGGAGCAGTCCGAAGGAGTTGCCGACGACGGTCATCAGGGCGACGCCGCGTCCGTAGGTGAGCGCGCGGCTGATCGTGAACACGACGCTCGGGCCGGGGATCGCCATCACCACGAGCGCGACCAAGCCGAAGCCGAGCACCTGATGCAGCGTGACCATGCCGGGCATGGTCTCACGCAGCGTTGGGCGGATGCGGGTGGTTTGCGGGCGCGTCAGCGCTTACGGCGCTCGCGGACGCGCTGGGTGAGCACGATCGGCGTACCGACGAACCCGAAGTCCTCGCGCAGCCGGCGCTCGATGAAGCGCTCGTAGCCCGCGTCGAGCCGGCCCGAGGTGAACAGCACGAACGTCGGCGGTGCCACCGACGACTGGGTGCCGAAGAGGATCTTGGGCTGCTTGCCGCTGCGCACGGGGTGGGGGTGCTCGGCGACCAGGCGCCCGAGGAACGCGTTGAACGCGCCCGTCGAGACCCGCGTCTCCCAGCCCTGGAGGGCCTTGTCGAGCGCGGGCACGAGGCGGTCGACGTGCCAGCCGGTTCGCGCGGTCACGTTGATCCGCGGCGCCCACTGCACCTGGACGAGGTCGCGCTCGATCTCCCGCTCGAGGTAGTGACGGCGGTCGTCGTCGACGAGGTCCCACTTGTTGAACGCGATCACCAGGGCGCGCCCAGCGTCGCGGACCGTCTGGAGGATCCGCACGTCCTGCTCGGAGATGGACTCGGAGGCGTCGAGCACCAGGACCGCCACCTCGGCCCGGTCGATGGCGGTCGTCGTCCGCAGGGAGGCGTAGTACTCGTGGCCCGAGGCCTCCTTGACCCGCTTGCGGATGCCCGCGGTGTCGATGAACCGCCACTCGCGGCCGCCCATCGTGATCAGCTCGTCGACCGGGTCGACGGTCGTGCCGGCGACGGAGTCGACGACCACACGCTCGGCGCCGGCCAGCCGGTTGAGCAGCGACGACTTGCCGACGTTGGGCTTGCCGACGAGCGCGACCCGGCGCGGGCCGGCCGGCTCCCCGAAGGACTGCTCGGGCGGGTCGGGCAGCACGGCGAGGACGGCGTCGAGCAGGTCGCCGGAGCCGCGGCCGTGCAGCGCCGAGACCGGCACCGGCTCGCCGAGCCCCAGGTTCCACAGCCCGTAGGCCTCGGTCTCGGTGCGCTGGTCGTCGACCTTGTTGGCCGCCAGCACCACCGGCTTCTTGGACGCGCGCAGCACGCGGACCACCGCCTCGTCGGCGTCGGTGATGCCCACGGTCGCGTCGACCACGAACAGCACGGCGTCGGCCAGCGTCACCGCGACCTCGGCCTGCTCCTTGATCCGCTCGGCCATGCCGCGGGCGTCGGGGTCCCAGCCGCCGGTGTCGACCACGGTGAACGCGCGGCCGGCCCAGGTCGCGTCGTAGGAGACCCGGTCGCGGGTGACGCCGGGGACGTCCTCGACGACGGCCTCGCGGCGGCCCAGGATCCGGTTGACCAGGGTGGACTTGCCGACGTTGGGACGGCCGACGACCGCGAGCACGGGCAGCGGCCCGGTCACGGTGTCCGGGGGCGCTTCGGTCATGAGATCTCCTGTGCTTCGTCGAGTGGGATGGCGCCCGGCAGGCGCTGGCCGGTCGACGCGAGACCCGCGTCGAGCTCGGCGCGCATCCGGGCGTGCAGGGCGTCGGCGGTCGCGGCCACCTGGGCCTTGGTCCGGGGCCATGGCTGGGCATGCACGCGGAACGGCGCGCCGTACACGAGGTCGATGCGGGTGCCGGGCTCGGGCAGCGCGTTCTTGCCGCCACCGGCCGGGCGGGTGCCGTACATCATCAAGGGGACGATCGGAGCGCCCGTCACGAGCGCGAGGTACGCCGCGCCGTTGCGGAAGCGGGTCAGGTCGCCCGCGCCACGGTTGCCCTCGGGGAAGATCCCGACCGCTCCCCCGTGCTCGAGCACGTGCAGACATGTGCGGATCGCGCGCAGGTCGGTGCGGGTGCGGTCGAGCTCGATCTGGCCGGCTTGCTGGAGGAACCGGCCGAGCCGGCCGCGGAACATCTCCTCCTTGGTCAGCGCATGCACCGGCCGGGGTCCGAAGATGGCCAGCAGCGGGCCGTCGATGACACCGGTGTGGTTGGCCGCGACGATGACCGGCCCCTGCGGCGGCACGTGCCCGACACCGTGCTCGCGCACGTCGTAGCGACGCCGGATCAGCCACCGGCACGTCGAGCGCGCCCCGTGGAGCAGCCAGGTCGGTGGGTGGTGCGCAGGACCGGTGGCGGCGCGGACCGCCGGGTTCACGAGGCCGCCTCGACCATCCCGACGATGAGGTCGACGACCTCGTCCAGGGTGTACGGCGTGGTGTCGAGGTGGACGGCCCCGTCGGCCATGGTGAGGGGCGAGGTGGTGCGGGTGGAGTCGATCTGGTCGCGGGCGAGCAGCGACGACTCGGTGGCGGCGAGGTCGGACCCGCCCTCCTCCGCGGCGCGGCGCTGGGCGCGGGCGGCAGCGTCGGCGGTCAGGTACACCTTGACGTCGGCGTCGGGCGCGACCGTCGACCCGATGTCGCGACCCTCGACGACGATGCCGGGCCCGCTGAGCGACGCGGCGATGACCTCACGCTGCAGGTCGAGCAGGCGGGCGCGCACCTGGGGCACCGCACTGACCTGCGACACCGCGCCGGTCACCTCGGGCGTGCGGATCGCGGCGGCCACGTCGACCCCGTCGACGGTGATCGTCGGGGCGGCCGGATCGGTGCCGGAGGCGATGGTCGGCTCGCAGCAGCGGGCGGCCACCGCCGTGGGGTCGTCGACCGGCACGTCGTAGCGCAGCATCCACCACGTGATGGCGCGATACATCGCACCGGTGTCGAGGTAGCGCAGGCCGAGGCGGGTCGCGACGCCACGTGACGTGCTCGACTTCCCCGAGCCGGACGGTCCGTCGATCGCCACGACCACGCCGGTGCGTGCGGGAGCGCTCACGAAACTGTCCTGACCTGTGGCTGGGGGCGGCGCCGACCCCGCAACCGGCGTCGGGCAAGCCCTCAGCCTACCGGGGAGCCGGGCCCGGGGCGGATTCCCCGGAGCCGGCCTCCGTTTCGCAGATTCCTGGCACCGGTGTCGAATGCCGGCCGTGCCGTTCGACGTAGGGGTGAGAAGAGATCCGACCACCACTGACCACCGGGAAGGACCCGCGATGAACCCCACCGACGACCGCCGCCGCTGGCTGGCCCTCTACACGCTCTGTGCGGGAGTGCTGATGATCGTGCTCGACGCGACGATCGTGAACGTCGCGCTGCCGAGCATCGCCGCCGACCTCCGGTTCTCGGCCGGCGACCTGAGCTGGGTCGTCAACGCCTACCTGGTCGCCTTCGGCGGGCTGCTGCTCCTCGCCGGGCGGATGGGCGACCTCGTCGGACAGCGCCGGGTGTTCCTGGCCGGGCTCGGTGTCTTCGTCGCCGCGTCGCTGGCGTGCGCGCTCGCGACCGCGCCCTGGATGCTGGTCGGCGCGCGGCTGGTGCAGGGCGTCGGCGGGGCCCTCACCTCCGCGGTCGTGCTGGGCATGATCATCTCGCTGTTCCCCGACCCCGCCGAGCGGATGCGGGCGATCGGCGTCTACGGCTTCGTCGCCTCCGCCGGTGGCTCGATCGGCCTGCTGGCCGGCGGCGTGCTCACCTCCGCCCTCGACTGGCGCTGGATCTTCCTGGTCAACCTGCCGGTCGGCGTCCTCACCTGCCTCGGCACGCTGCGCTACGTCGACGCCGGACGGTCGCCGGTCGCCGGACGCCGAGCGGACGCGCTGAGCGCCGTCCTCCTCACCCTGGGCGTGATGGCCGGCGTCTACACGATCGTCGAGGCCTCGCAGCGCGGCACAGGTACGACGGTCGCCACGGGTGGCGCCGCCTGCGCGCTGCTCGTCGCCTTCGTCGTCCGGCAGGCGCGCTCCACCGAGCCCCTGCTCCCCCTGCGGCTGTTCCGGTCGCGGATCGTGACCGGGGCCAACCTGGTGCAGGGCCTGCTTGTGGTGGGGATGTTCGGCACCTTCTTCCTCGGCGCGCTCTACCTCCAGGAGATCCGCGGCTACGGCCCGCTCCAGATCGGGCTGGCCTTCCTGCCGGCCACGGTGGTCATGGGCGTGATGTCGCTGCGCCTGGCCGCCGGCGTGACCCGGCGCCTCGGCGAGCAGCCGACCCTGGTGCTCAGCCTGCTGGTGCTCACCGGCGGCCTGCTGCTGATGACCCGGCTGCCGGTGTCCGGCTCCTACTTCGTCGACGTCGCGCCCGCGATGGTGCTGACCGGTCTGGGCGCCGGCCTCGGCTTCCCGGCGCTGACCGGGATGGCGATGTCGGCGGCGACACCGGAGGACTCCGGGGTGGCTTCGGGTCTCTACAACACCACCGTCCAGGTCGGCGGCGCGATCGGGCTGGCCGTGCTGTC
>JAHEXO010000001.1 GCA_023252065.1 Nocardioides sp.
GGCCGCGAAGGCCTTGGCCGCCTGCGCCGGCCCGCGCACCGCAGGAAGGCAGACCGTCGTCGCCAGCCCGAGGTCGCCCGAGGCGTCGAGGACCGCGGCGAGCGCGGTGAGCCCATCGAGCCACGGCCGCCGGAAGACCAGGTGGTCGTTGGCGCACAGCCAGCGGTACCCCAGCCGGGACGCCGCCGACGCGTAGGCCCGAAGTTCGGCCAGGGAAGGAGGTCCTGCCGAGATGGGGATGAGCGGAAGGTGCGCGCCGATCTGCATTGCCCGATCCTATGGTGTCGGCCTTCGGGCCGAAGGATGGTTCCGTCGAACGGCGTGGCGAGCGCGTGCCGCGCTCGCCCTGGAGGCGGCGTTGGACGCCATTTCATCACACCACAAAGGCGACCATGCTCGGTGTCCACCGCCCAATCGGCCTGCGCGTCAGCTTTCTTGACCTGCACGATGACGCCGTACGACGCGGTGTCGAGGTCCGAAGGGAGTCCACGAGGACAACCGGATGACGGCGTCGTGCAGAAGCCGACGGGGGGACTGAGTCTCTTGCGGCCGGTCGCTGGGCCTTGTGTTGCCACCGAGTTGCCACGTGGCCGGTCTCAATTCGGGGTCAGCCGGTTCACTGTCGACACCAGCGCACTCCTCCGTGACAGACGCCTCCCTGATGCAGGTGAGTGCTGACGCAGCGGTGACGACGTGAGGTATCGCTCGTAGGTCGCTCGCGCCACCCGGGCCGGCTGCCCGCCCGGCACACGTCCGAGTACCCGGCTCGGTGCCGCGCCTTGTCGGAGTAAGCCACGCGTCGCACGGCGACTCGCCGACTCCCCATGCGAGGCCCTGTTCCTCGCCGCGCTCCCCAACGAGTCTTCAGGTACCGGCGCGACGCCGCGGGGCAGCGGGCGGCGTCGACGAGTGCGATGACGAACTGCTCGGCTACCGAACCGTGGCCCGCTCCATTGACCGTCGTCTCGACCGGGCGACGTTCGACCCGCTGACCGTCACACCACCGGCCTCCGAGTCGCTTTCGGCCCAGTGGGGGGCTTTGACGCCGTTTGGGCCCGACTCGTATCCGTCAGCCTCTTGGCCGGAGGGACCGGGCACGCTCGGACGGACGGACGCCCAGCCGCTCGTCGGCTGACGGCCGGCCGCCCGTCCGGGACCGGCTCTCCGGCAACGGGCCTGCCCGATCCTCTCGCTGGGCAGCCGGGCGCTCGCCTGGTGAGCGCTAACCTGGTCGTGGGGGCGACCGCGCTGAAGCTCGGCAACTGCATCGAGCAGGCCTTCGCGCCCGCCACCATCAAGTGAAAGGGAACCATCCATGGCACCCCGACAACTCCACAGACCCAGCCGGCGGCGATGAAGGCCGTCGCCCTCGACGCACCCGGCGCGCCGCCGGTAGCACGCGCCGACCTGGCGGCGCCGACGCCTGCCGACAACGAGTTGCTCGTACGCGTGCGGGCATCCTCGGCGAACCCCGTCGACAACGCCATCGCCGCCGGGATGCTGAGCGGCATGGTCGAGCACGAGTACCCCGTCGTCCTCGGTCGCGACTACGCCGGCGTCGTCGAGCAGGTCGGCTCGAACGTCACCCGGTACGCCGTCGGCGACGAGGTCTACGGCTTCGTGTTGCACGCGAACCCGAGCGTGCACGACGGCAGCTGGGCGGAGCTCATCGCTGTGCCCGAGGACAACTCCGTCGCGCGCAAGCCCGCCGGCGTCGGCCTCGCCACGGCCGGCGCCGCGCCGCTGGCCGCCATCACGGCCATGGCCGCCATCGACGCGCTACAGCTCTCCGCTGGCGACAACGTCCTCGTCGTCGGCGCGACCGGCGGCGTCGGCAGCTTCGCCGTACAGCTCGCTGCGCACGCCGGCGCGACCGTCATCGCCCCCGCGCTGCCCGAGGACGAGGACTACCTGCGCGGTCTCGGCGTCAGCGAGCTGCTGGACCGCAATGCCGACATCGCCGCCGCCGTCCGCGAGCGGCAGCCAGACGGCGTCGACGCCGTCATGGACCTTGTCTCCTACGGGCCCGGAGTCTTCGACGCCGCGCTGAAGCCGGGCGGGCGCGTCGCGTCGCCGAACGGGGCGGCCGGAGACGGACCCGGCCGCACCAATGTCATGGCCAGCCCGAGCCCGCAGAACCTGGAGCGCCTGGCCCAACTGTTGGACGCCGGGAGCCTGAAGGTGCCCATCCAGGAGACCTACGAGCTCGACTGCGCGGGTGAGGCGCTCCAAGCCCTCGGTACCACTCACACCCAGGGCAAGCTCGCCATCAGCATCGCCTAGCGCAGACACGTCGCAGCCGCGGGGAGCCGGCGGGGTGGTCTG
>JAHEXO010000117.1 GCA_023252065.1 Nocardioides sp.
CGAGGTCGAAGACCTTGACCGAGTGGGTGAGCGCCCCGACCGAGATGAAGTCCACCCCGGTCTCGGCCACCTCGCGGGCCCGGTCGAGGGTGAGCCCGCCCGAGGCCTCGAGGGTGGCTCGGCCTCCGGTGATCTCGACGGCCTCACGCATCGTGGCGGTGTCCATGTTGTCGAGGAGGATCTCGGTGCAGCCGACGTCGAGGAGCTGCCGGAGCTGGTCGAGGTCGGTGACCTCCACCTCGACCCGCAGGTCGGGGTGGGCCGCACGCACCAGTTCGTAGGCCGGTACGACGCCGCCGGCAGCGACGACGTGGTTGTCCTTGACCATCGCCCGGTCGGACAACGACATCCGGTGGTTGACCCCGCCGCCGCAGCGCACGGCGTACTTCTGCAGGGCGCGCAGCCGCGGCAGCGTCTTGCGGGTGTCGAGCACCCGCGCCCGGGTGCCGGCGAGGGCGTCGACCCACTGCGAGGTGGCCGTCGCCACTCCGGACAGGTGGGAGGCGAGGTTGAGCGCCGTGCGCTCGCCGGTGAGCAGCGATCTGGTCGGGCCGGTGACGCGCATGACGACGTCGCCTGCACGCACCCGGCCGCCGTCGGCCACCCGGTCGTGGATCTCCACCCGTGGGTCGACCCGCAGGAAGACCAGGGCGGCCACCCCGAGCCCGGCGACGACACCCTCCGCGCGGGCGGCGAAGACACCGGAGCCGGTCGCGTCAGCCGGGACCGTGGCGACGCTCGTCACGTCGACCGCGCCTCCAGGCAGGTCCTCCTCGAGGGCCGCGTCGATCGTGGCGAGGAGAGCGTCAGGGTCGAGCCCCGCCTGGGCCAGCTCCTCGAGCAAGGGTCCGAGGACTCCGACGTAGCTGCTCATGCCGTCACCTCGACCTCGACGTCGGTCGGCGCGGCCGGACGGAACGCGTGCCTCGGCTCGTCGCCGTCGAGCCACCAGTCGTGGTGCCCCGCCTGGTCGGCGTCGTCGCGCTCGGGGAAGTCCTCACGCCAGTGCGAGCCCCGCGTCTCCTCGCGCAGCAGAGCCGCCTCGGCGAGCAGGGTGCTCACGGTCAGCAGGTTGGTGACCTCCCAGGCGTCCTGGTCGACCGCTCTCGCCGGAGTGCCGGCGAGCGCGCCCAGCGCGTCGAGCCCCGCGCGCAGCCCGTCGGCCGAGCGAAGCACGCCGACCCGGGAGGTCATCTCCTCCTGGAGTGCACGGGTGCCGTCTCCGTCGACGAGGCCCGCCGTACGACGGTCGGTCGCCGCGCCGACCCACGGGCGCAGCTCACCGGGCAGCACCTCGGCGATCCGCCGGGAGAACACCAGACCCTCGAGCAGGGAGTTGGAGGCCAGCCGGTTGGCGCCGTGGACGCCCGAGCAGGCGACCTCACCGGTCGCATACAGCCCCGGCAGGCTGCTGCGCCCCCACACGTCGGTGGCGACGCCGCCCGAGGCGTAGTGGCATGCGGGGGCGACCGGGATCAGCTCGGTGGCAGGGTCGACGCCGTGGCGGCGGCAGGTGGCCAGGATGGTGGGGAACCGGGTCTTCCAGAACTCCGCGCCCAGGTGGCGGGCGTCGAGCCACATGTGGGGGTGGCCGGTCTCGATCATCCGTCGCGTGATCGCCTTGGCGACCACGTCCCGCGGGGCCAGGTCGGCCAGCTCGTGGACGCCCTGCATGAAGCGGTGGCCCTCCCAGTTGACCAGGAAGGCGCCCTCGCCACGGACGGCCTCCGAGATCAGCGGCTGCTGCCCGCGGGAGTCGGGGCCCAGCCACATCACGGTCGGGTGGAACTGCACGAACTCCAGGTCGCGGAGCGCCGCACCCGCCCGGTAGGCCAGGGCCATCCCGTCACCGGTCGCCACCGGCGGGTTGGTGGTCTGGGAGAAGACCTGGCCCAGCCCGCCGCTGGCCAGGACGACGGCACGGCAGTGCACGGCGCCGACGCCGTCGCGCTGGCCCTCGCCCATCACGTGGAGGGTCACGCCCGCGACGCCGCCGTCGTCCGAGCACAGCAGGTCGACCGCGAGCGCGTGCTCGACCACCTCGATCTCGGGCGCGCGCGCGACCGCCGCGATGAGCGCGCGCTGGATCTCCGCTCCGGTCGCGTCACCCCCGGCATGGGCGATGCGGTCCCGATGGTGGCCGCCCTCGCGGGTCAGGCTGAGCTCGCCGTCGGGGTGGAGGTCGAAGTTGGCCCCCAGGGCGATCAGCTCGCGCACCGCGTCGGGGCCCTCGGTCACCAGGACCCGTACGGCGTCCAGGTCGCAGGCCCCCGCACCGGCGACGAGGGTGTCGCGCTCGTGCTGCGCAGGGGTGTCGCCGGGGCCGAGCGCTGCAGCGATGCCGCCCTGCGCCCACTGGGTCGACCCGGCGTCGAGCACGTCCTTGGTCACCACGAGCACCTTGTCGACCCGGCCGCGCAGGCGCAGCGCGGCGGTCAGGCCGGCGATCCCCGACCCGATCACCACCACGTCGGCGCTCACCGACCAGCCGGGGTCGGGTGCCTGGAGGCGGCCGACCACGCGTCGTACGGTCACGCAGGCAGGCTAGGGCACCTCCGTCGCCCTGCTCCCGCGAGGCCCCGCGATAGCCTGAGCGCCCCGACGCCGACGGCTGAGGCGTCCGTGCAGGCTGAGGAGCGTGGATGACGGCCATCGCGCGCCGCCGTGAGCTGCGGCTCGCGGCCCTCGCCACGGCGGAGCGCTCGCTGCCGATCAGCTTCGCGATCGTCGGGGTGCAGAAGGCTGGGACCACCAGCCTCTACTCCATGCTCACCCGGCACCCCGCCATCGTCGGAGGCCCGCAGAAGGAGCTGCGCTTCTTCCTCGAGCCCCACGACTGGAGCAACCCCGACTACAGCACCTACCGCCGTCCGGCGAAAGGCAGGGCGCGCATCGCCGGCGACGCCACCCCGGGCTATCTCTTCTACCCCGGCGCGCTCGAGCGGATGCGCCGCTACGACCCGTCGATGCGGCTGATGGCCAGCTTCCGCGACCCGCTGGAGCGCGCGTTCTCGCACTGGGCGATGGAACGGCGCCGCCACGAGCACTACCCCGACCTGCCCGAGGCCGTCGAGCGCTGGGGTGACGACGACCTGCCGACCTCGGCGCCGGAGGGCGCCTCGCCCAGCCCGCTGCTCCAGGGCTCGCCGTTCGCCCGCGGGCTCTACGGCGCGCAGCTCGAGCGAGCGCTGGCGTGCTATCCCCGGGAGCAGTGGCTGTTCGTGGAGTTCCGGCAGCTGCTGGACGAGCCGACGGCTGTCCTCGACGAGGCGACCGACCATCTCGGACTGCCCCGTTTCACGGCGTACCCCTCGATGCCGCACCGGATGGCCTCGCCGCCGGCCAACCCCGGTGGGCGCCCCTCGTCGGCCGCGATCGAGGGACTGGTGCGCCGCTACGCCGACGACCTCGTGCTGCTCGAGCGGCTCTCGGGGCTCGACGTGAGCGGCTGGCCGACCAAGCAGGCCGCCGACGGCACCCTGGAGATCGCCGCTCTACGCCACCGGCTCTGCGACCGGCTCGGCCTGACCGGGTGACAGGCGCCGGTCAGCCCACTCCTCCGAGCACGATGGCCCGGTTGTCGATGAGCCGGGTCTCGCCGACCCGGCCGGCCACCAGGATCCGCGCCCCGGTGGGGTGCGCAGGATGCTCGTCGGAGACCGGCTCGAGCTCGGGCGTGCGGAACGCGAGGTAGTCGAGGTCGAGATCGGCGTCCTCGTCGAGGACTCGCTTGGCTGCCCAGCGCGCGGCCGGCACGCCGTACGTCGATCGCTCGGCCGCCGCGTCCAGCGCTCGGGAGAGGATCGTGGCCCGAGCCCGGTCTGCCGGTCCGAGGTAGCGGTTGCGGCTCGACAGGGCCAGCCCGTCGGCCTCCCGGACGGTCGGGACGCCGACGACCTCGACGCCGAGACAGAGGTCGCGGCTCATCCGGCGGATCAGCACCAGCTGCTGGTAGTCCTTCTCCCCGAAGCAGGCTACGTCGGGACGGGTCAGCCCGAAGAGCTTGGCGACGACGGTGAGCACACCGCGGAAGTGGCCGGGCCGCACCTCGCCCTCCAGCACGTCGCCCAGCGGGCCCGCGTCGACGGTGACCTCCGGGTCGCCGCCCGGATAGATCTCGTCGGTGGCGGGTGCGAAGACGACGTCGACCCCCGCCCGGGCGCACACCTCCAGGTCGGCCTGGAGGGTCCGCGGGTAGCGGTCGAGGTCCTCCCCCTCGCCGAACTGGAGCGGGTTGACGAAGACGGAGGCGACCACGGTGCCGTCGCCGGCGCGCTCGCGGGCGGCGGCGAGCAACGCGGCGTGGCCTGCGTGCAGCGCCCCCATCGTGGGCACCAGGACGACCGGACGGCCTGCGGCGCGTGCGGGCGCGAGGGCATCGGTGAGCGCCTCGCGACTCGACGCGAGGTGCGGCAGAGAGGTCACGACTGAGGCGTCCGGTGGGTCGGGTCGGTCTCGGCCGACACCTGAGCCGCGTCGAGCACGCGGCGGATGGCCGTGGCCCGGATCGGGAGCACCCTACCGTCGGTGACGACCCGGTCGAGCGTGGCCCGGGCCAGCGTGAGGTAAGACGGCAACGTGTCCGGAGCGGTGGCGGCGATCTCGGCGACGTGGGCGCGCACCGTGTTCACGTCACCGCGGACGATCGGGCCGGTCAGGGCCGCGTCACCCTCCGCCAGCGCGTTGTCGAGTGCGGCCTCCAGGAGCGGGCGCAGGATCGCAGCGGGGTCGTCGGCGCCGGCCGCACCGAGCAGCTCCATGGCCTGCGAGACGAGGGTGACCAGGTGGTTGGCGCCATGTGCCAGACCCGCGTGGTAGAGCCCGCGGAGCTGCTCCTCGACCCACATCACCTCGCCGCCGAGGTCGGCGACCAGCGCCTCGGCGAGGGGACGCTCGGCCGGTCCGGCGGTCACGCCGAAGACGCAGTGCCCGAGCCGCTCGAGGTCGATGGCGGTGCCGGTGAAGGTCATCGCCGGGTGCAGGGCGACGGGCCGCGCCCCCACGGCCGTGGCCGGCGAGAGGACGGCGAGCCCGTGGCTGCCGCTGGTGTGCACGACGTACTGCCCCTCGTGGAGCGAGCCGCTCGCCGCGAGCTGGGTGACGACGTTGCCGAGCATGTCGTCGGGGACCGTCAGCAGCAGGACGTCGCAGCCGCGGGCGACGGCGGTCGGCTTCCGGATCTGGACGCCGGGCAGCAGCGCCGCGGCCCGTCGGGTCGAGGCGTCGGACTCGCCGGCGACGGCCACGATCTCATGGCCGTGCGTGCGCAGAGCGGCGGCGAGCACGGAGCCGACACGGCCGGCACCGATCACGCCCACCCGGAGTGGGGTCATCAAGGCTTCCTCGCGTTCAGGTCCCTCCGACCACCCTGGGTAGGGCCGGTGTGGGTACCACACGTTGTGGGAACCCCTCCACGGTACGCCGCGCACGCCCGCCGCCGGTATCGGACGCCGATGTGACGAAGACAACCTTGACGGGGCCGACGCAGGTGCCGACGCAGGTCAGGGGCGCGGGCGGCCGCGGAGCCGGGCCGCCTGGCGTCGGCCTACCTCGCGCAGGAGCCGCCGGCTCGAGACCCCGACCAGAGGGTCGGCCGGCGGGTCGGCCGGCGGGCGTCGCTCGGCCGGTGGCGGCTGGGCCGGGGAGCGCTGCGGTCGTGCCTGCCTCAGCATCCGGGCGAAGGCGTGCTCGACGGCGCCTGCGGCGGTGGCCACGGGCAGCCAGATCGGCGGCTCGTCGAGCTCAGGGGCGTCCGGCTCGGCGACGTGGCGCAGCAGGTCGGGGTCGCCGACCACCCGCACGCCGGACTCCGCGACAGCCATCGCGCGTTGGGCGCTGAGCTCCTCGAGCCGGGACGAGGCCCACCCCGGGAGCGGTGGGATGAGGGTCTCGTCGTCGGCGAGGGGCGCGGTGCGTAGGCCGGTGAGCAGGCCACGCCGTGGTCCGTTCAAGCGTTGCGACCCGACCCAGCCCCGCTCCTCGACGGCGAGGTTGACCTGGCGACAGAGCTCGATGCGCTCCATCGACAGCGAGGTGTTGGTGTGGGGGCCGGGGGTGAGCAGGCCCTCGGGGAGCCCCAGCAGCTGCTCGAAGGTCCGCGCCTGGAGCCGGCGGTCGCTCTCGTCGCTGACCATGACGATCACCCGGTCGGCCGGGAGGGCGCCGCGCCAGCGCTCGACCAGCGACTGGAGCCCGTGGTTGTGCCAGAACGCATGGGCAGCCTGGCTCGCGCGCTCCGGGTCGAGGACCTCTCGCAGCCACGCGTCGTACGTGCGGGTCTCGTTGACCGACTTCACCCGCTCCTGCCACGCCGAGGGAAGCAGCGTGTCGAGGCGTCTGGCGGTGACCAGGACGTGCACCCGGTCGGCTCCCAGGTCGTCGACCAGCCGCTGGACCTGCTGGGGGCCGGCCGACGAGAAGTCCTCGCTGCTGATCACCACGCGGCCGGTGGTGGCACGGACCTCGGCGACCAGCTCGTCCCACTCCGCCTCGGGGGCCGCGGCCTCGCCGAGGCGGCTGCGGCCGAGCAGGGCCCAGCTCGGGCGCATCTGGCGCTGGCGGGTGCCGGGGTAGGTGACGCCGGCCGCGGCCAGCTCGGACCGGTGCTCGTGGAGGCTGCTCTGGATCGCGGTCGTGCCGGTCTTGTAGGGGCCGATGTGCACGAGGACGGCGCCCTCGGGCAGCAGCGTGGCCGGCCCCGTCGCGGCCAAAGCGCCGGGGGCAGGAGCGCGGCGCCCGGAGGTGACCGCCCGTGGTTTCGCCGGCTCGGGCGACGCCTCGGCCTGCGTGCTCGGCGCCTGCTGCTTCATCCGCGCCGCGAGGAGCCCCTCGACCGCACGTGCGACCACCTCGACGTCGAGCCGGCCGGAGGTCGGTGCGGCGTGGCCGGGCTCGGGGTGCGAGCGCAG
>JAHEXO010000118.1:0-2640 GCA_023252065.1 Nocardioides sp.
TGAACCAGCCCGTCCGCACGTCCTTCGCCGACCGCCACCTGGGCCCCCGCGCCCACGACCTGTCCCGGATGCTCGAGGCCGTCGGCTTCGACTCCCTCGATGCGCTGATGGATGCCGCTGTGCCCTCGGCCATCCAGTCGCGCACCCTCGACCTCCCCGAGCCGCTCTCGGAGCACGACGCCGCCCGTGAGCTGCGCCGCCTCGCCGGCCTCAACCGGCCGGCCGAGTCGATGATCGGCCTGGGCTACCACGCGACGATCACCCCGCCGGTGATCCGCCGTAACGTGCTCGAGGACCCGTCGTGGTACACCGCCTACACGCCGTACCAGCCGGAGATCTCCCAGGGCCGGCTCGAGGCGCTGCTCAACTTCCAGACCGTGATCGGCGACCTGACCGGGCTGCCCACGGCCAACGCGAGCCTGCTCGACGAGGGCACGGCGGCCGCGGAGGCGATGACGCTGGTACGACGTGCCAGGCGCACCGCAGACGGGCCCTTCGTGGTCGACGCCGACGCCCTGCCGCAGACGATCGAGGTGATCCACACGCGTGCCGCCGCGATGGGCATCGAGGTCGTCGTCGCCGACCTCACCGAGGGCCTGCCCGAGGGCGGCCTGTGCGGAGTGCTGGTCCAGCACCCCGGCGCCTCGGGCAGGATCCTCGACCCGCGGCCGGTGATCGAGGCCGCCCACGAGCGCGACGCCCTCGCCGTGGTCGCCGCCGACCTGCTCTCCCTCACCCTGCTCGAGTCACCCGGTGAGCTCGGCGCCGACGTCGTCGTCGGCTCCTCGCAGCGCTTCGGCGTCCCGATGTTCTACGGCGGCCCGCACGCCGGCTTCATGTCCGTCGCAACGGGCCTCGAGCGGCATCTGCCGGGCCGCCTGGTCGGGGTCTCGGTCGACGCGGAGGGTCGTCCGGCCTACCGCCTGGCCCTCCAGACCCGCGAGCAGCACATCCGCCGCGACAAGGCGACCTCCAACATCTGCACGGCGCAGGTGCTGCTCGCGGTGGTCGCCTCGATGTACGCCGTCTACCACGGTCCCGACGGGCTGCGCGCCATCGCGCAGTCGATCCACCGCCGCGCGACCGCGCTCGCCGCGATGCTGGGCGCCGCCGGGGTCGAGGTCGTCCACGACGCCTACTTCGACACCGTGCTGGCCCGCGTTCCGGGCGAGGCTGCCGCGGCAGTGGCGCGTGGCCGGCAGGCCGGCCTGCACCTGCGACTGGTCGGCGACGACCACGTCGCGATCAGCGTCGGCGAGACGGCGAGCGACGAGACCGTCGGGGCCGCAGCCCGCGCCGTCGCCGGCGACCGGGAGATCGGCGGGTGGTTCGCGAGCAGCGCAGTGCCGGACTCGCTGGCGCGCCGGACGCCCTACCTGACCCACGAGGTCTTCCACTCCTACCGGTCAGAGACCCAGATGCTGCGCTACCTGCGGCGGCTCTCGGGGCGTGACTACGCCCTCGACCGCGGGATGATCCCGCTGGGGTCCTGCACGATGAAGCTCAACGCGACCACCGAGATGGAGCCGGTCTCGATGCCGGGCTTCGCCGACCTCCACCCGTTCGCGCCGGCTGCGGACGCCGAGGGCTACCGCGAGCTGATCGGGCAGCTCGAGACCTGGCTGGCCGAGGCGACCGGCTACGACCGGGTCTCGATCCAGCCCAACGCCGGCTCGCAGGGCGAGCTCGCCGGGCTGCTGGCGATCCGCGGCTATCACCACGCGCGCGGTGACGAGGGCCGCAACGTCTGCCTGATCCCGTCGTCTGCCCACGGCACCAATGCCGCCTCGGCGGTCATGGCCGGGATGAAGGTGGTCGTGGTCAAGGCAGCCGACGACGGCACCGTCGACCTCGACGACCTGGGCCGCCTGTGCGACGAGCACCGCGACGACCTGGCCGCGATCATGGTGACCTATCCCTCGACGCACGGCGCCTACGAAGGCTCGATCACCGACCTGTGCCGGCTGGTGCACGAGGCCGGCGGGCAGGTGTACGTCGACGGCGCCAACCTGAACGCCCTGCTCGGCCACGCGCGGCCCGGCGAGTTCGGCGGCGACGTCTCCCACCTCAACCTGCACAAGACGTTCTGCATCCCGCACGGCGGGGGAGGCCCCGGGGTCGGCCCGGTCGGCGTGCGCGCCCACCTGGCGCCCTTCCTCCCGTCGCACCGGCAGCACCCCGACCCCGCGCAGCGCGAGGGTGTCGGCGCGGTCAGCGCCGCGCCGTACGGCTCGGCGGGCATCCTGCCGATCTCGTGGGCCTACGTCGCGATGATGGGCGCCGAGGGTCTGCGCAAGGCCACGGCCACCGCCGTCCTGTCGGCGAACTACGTCGCCCGCCGGCTCGACGACGCGTTCCCGGTGCTCTACAAGGGCCAGGGCGGGTTGGTCGCCCACGAGTGCATCCTCGACCTGCGGCCGGTCACCAAGGCCTCCGGCGTCACCGTCGACGACGTCGCCAAGCGGCTGATCGACTACGGATTCCACGCCCCGACGATGTCGTTCCCCGTCGCGGGCACCTTGATGGTGGAGCCGACGGAGTCCGAGGACCTCGGTGAGATCGACCGCTTCTGCGACGCGATGCTGGCCATCCGCGCCGAGATCGACCAGGTCGAGCGAGGGGAGTGGAGCGTGGAGAAGT
>JAHEXO010000118.1:2650-6896 GCA_023252065.1 Nocardioides sp.
ACCGCGCCTACCCGCGCGAGGTCGCGGCGTTCCCCACCGGGCCCGACCCCGACAAGTACTGGCCTCCGGTGGCCCGCATAGACCAGGCCTACGGCGACCGCCACCTGGTCTGCTCCTGCCCGCCGCCCGACGCCTTCGCCGAGGACTGACAACCCCTCCTCCGGGTCGGAGCCTGGGCTAGCCCGCGACCCCGGTCAGGTGGACGGTCGAGCCGGTGCGCGCCTTGGTGACCACCAGCTGCGCCGGGATGCGGTGGCGCATCTCCGCCACGTGGCTGACCACCCCGACCGCCCGGCCGTTGGCGCGCAGGGTGTCGAGGATGTCGAGCACGTCGTCGAGGGTCTCGGCGTCGAGCGAACCGAACCCCTCGTCGACGAACAAGGTGGCCAGGTCGGCGCCACCGGCCTCGTGGGCGACCACGTCGGCGAGCCCCAGCGCCAGGGCCAGCGAGACCACGAAGGTCTCGCCTCCCGACAAGGTCGCAGGGTCGCGGCTCTCACCCGACCAGTCGTCGCGGACGACCAGGCTCAGGCCGCCGCGACTCTCGCCCGCGCCGCGGCGGGTGACGTGCTCGAGGGAGTAGCGCTGGTCGCTCATCGCGGCCAGCCGGGCGTTGGCCGCTGCCACCACCTGCGAGAGACGGTGGGCGAGCACGTAGGCGGACAACCGCATCTGGTGGCGGTTGTCGGCCGCCTTGCCCTCGGCGAAGGCCGACACCGTCGTCGCCAGCCGCAGGTCGTCTCGGACCGGCCGCCACGCGGCGACGGCGGTCTCGAGCTCGGTGTGGAGAGCGGCGACCCGCTCGTGCAGCCTGGCGGCGGCGTCGGCGGTGGCTCGGGCCCGTTCGAGCGCGTCGGCGGCCTCGCGCTGGGCTCGGGTGAGCACCACGAGGTCGGGCGCGGCCGTGGCGAGCAGATCGGCGGCGCCGGGCTGGGCCAGCACCTGCCGGGCTGTCGCGAGGGCCGCCTCGTGGTCACGGACCCGCTGCTCGAGCTCGGTCACCTCGCCGGCGGGCAGGATGGCCACGCGCGCGTCGTCGACGGTGTCGAACCCGGCCTCGAGTGCGGCCCTCCGCAAAGCCACCTCGGCGTCGACCAGTGCCCGGGCCGACGCCTCGTGGGCGAGGGCGTCGGCGTGCGCCGTTCGGAGTGCGGTACGGCGTGCCTCCAGGCGCTCGGCCGTGCTCGCGAGCGCGGGGTCTGCTCCTCGCGCTGCGGCGACCGTGGCCTCGAGCTCGGCGGTCTCACCGCGCAGGTGCTCGATGGTGGTGGTGGTCTCGACCAACGTGACCTGCCGCGACCGCTGGGTCTCCTCGAGCGCAGCCACCCGGGCGCGCGCCTCGGCCAGCGCGTCGGTCAGGGTGGGCCGACCCTGCGCGGAGGCGGTGAGCCTCGCGTGCTCCCGCTCGCAACGGACGGCTGCCGCCCGGACCGCGTCGGGCCCACGGTCGCCGATGACCGCTCGGAAGGCAGCCAGCAAGGTCTCGAGCTCGTGCACGCGCATGTACAGGGCGGCCTCGACGGCCTGCGCGTCGTCGAGGGCGCGCTGGGCGGCCCGCTCGCCGGCTGCGTCAGGGTGACCCGCGGCGGCGCGGGCCGGACGGGGATGGTCGGCGGACCCACACACCGGGCAGTCGTGGCCGACGGCGAGCGCCCCGGCGAGCTCGGCTGCCATGCCGGCGATCCGCCGCTCGCGCTGGTCGAGCAGGCGCTCGCGCAGGTCGAGCACCCTGGCCACGGCGGCGCTGCGGTCGACGGTGGCCAGGGCAAGGTCGGCGCCGATCCGTGCCTGTTCCTCGAGCGCGGAGACGACGGTGTGCAGGTCGGTCAGCTCCGTCGTCGCTCGAGGAAGGGCCAGCAACGCGGCCTCGGCGGCGGCGAGCTCGCCCGTGAGCCGATCGGTCTGCCCCGCCAGCGCCGACATCTCGGCGGCCTCGAGCGCCTCGGCCTCGACCAGGTCACGCAGGGTCTCGAGCCGCGTGTCGAGACGCGAGCGCAGCTCGGAGAGCCGCCGCTCGGCCGGCAGGAGAGCGGTCACGGCGGCCAGGTCGGCCGCGACGTCGTCGAGGGCGTCTGCCAACGCCGACTCGAACGGCAGGAGGCCGTCACCCAGCGGACCCGCCGCAGCCAGCGACAGCTCGGCCCGTCGGCCGGCCTCGACCCGATGGTCGACCCGCTCGTCGACGAGGCGGACCAACGGCCGGAGCCCCTCGGCCCGACGGGCCCGGTCGAGGGCGTGGACGTCGACGGCGTGGTCGTCGGCACGGTCGTCGAGCCGTGCGGCGGTGGCGGCCGCCTCGGCCACCCGTGACCGCGCTGCGGCTCGCTCGCGCGCCGCCTCCACCAGGTCTCGGGCCGCGGACTCGGTCTCCCGAAGGGGAGTGCAGGCCTCATCAGCGGCTGCGGCCACGGCCGCGGACTCGTCCCTAAGGCCCACCGCCCAGGCGGAGAGCCGGCCGTCGTCGGCCCCGGCACCCAGGTCGTCGAGAGCCTCGGGCACCGCGACGCCGGCCGCCTCGGACACCCGGCTGACCAGGTCGGCGACGATCTCGCGATGACCCTCGGAGGCGCGACGGAGGGTGAGGCGGTGGTCTCGCAGCCAGCCCTCGACCCGCTCGAAGCGGCCGGTGCGGAACAGACGGGCCAGCAGAGCCTGGCGCTGCTGTGAGTCGGCCCGGAGGAACGCCTGGAACTGCCCCTGGGGCAGCAGGGCGACCTGGCAGAACTGGTCGAGGTTCATCCCGAGCAGCCCGCCCAGGAGGTCGCCCGCCTCGTCGAGCCGGCTGGTCAGCGGCTGCCAGGTCTCGCCGCGACGCTCGGACAGGCTGACCTTCGCGGGCTCGCGGGTGGTGCCCGTGCCACGTTTCTTGGGCCGGTCGTAGGCAGGGGAGCGGACCACGCGGAACCGTCGTTCGGCCAGCGTCACCTCGAGGGTCACCTGGGGCGCCAGCCCGGGGGGTGCCTGGTCGGACCGGAGCCGCCCGGCCTGGTGGCGATCGCCCGGCACGGCGCCGTAGAGGGCGAAGCAGACGGCGTCGAGCACGCTCGACTTGCCTGCCCCTGTGGCACCCGAGAGCAGGAAGAGGCCGGCGTCGGAGAGCAGGTCGAAGTCGACCTCGGCCGTGTCGACGAACGGTCCGAAGGCGGTCACCGACAGGTGGTGGAGCCGCATCAGGTGGCTCCCGGGGAGGAGGTGACCAGCATGTCGGCGTCGGGGTCTTCGCCGCAGGCGTCGCAGGCCGTGAGCAGCAGGGCCGACTCGTCGGCGGAGGCCGGCGCACCCCGCATGGCCTCGACGAAGTCCAGGGAGACGGCGTGGTCACTGCGGCCGCCTGCTGCGGAGGGCACGGCCGGACCGGCCTGGCCGCCGTCGGGGGCGAACGCCAGCACGAGGGTGTGGGGGAACCGCGCGCGCAGGCGGTCCATCGGCTGGGCCGGACGCACCGCATCGGTGAGCGTGGCCTGGACCCAGTGGCTCTCGGCCCAGGCCAGGGCCGGGTCGCCGAGCAGAGACTCCAGGTCGCCCGTCAACCGGGCCAGGCGACGGGGGACCGGCGCCTCGACGAACTCGGTGGCGGTCACGCCCTCAGGGCCCAGGTCGACCAGCCACATGCCCTTGGTGTGGGTGGACTCGGAGAAGGAGTAGGCCAGGGGAGAGCCGCTGTAGCGCAGAGTGTCGTCGAGCACGGACCGGCCGTGCAGGTGGCCCAGCGCGGCGTAGGAGATGCCGTCGAAGAGCGAGGTCGGCACCACGGAGATGCCGCCCACCGAGATGTCGCGCTCGGACTCGCTCGCCACCCCGCCGGCGACGAAGGCGTGGGCCAGTACCACCGACCGCACCGGCCGCGCCGCCAGGTCGGCGCGGACCCGCCGCATCGCCTCGGTGAGGGTCGCCTCGTGGGTGCGGGCCGGCAGGCCCCAGGGCTCGTGCAGCGCCTGCGGGTCGAGGTAGGGGATGCCGTGCACCGCGACCGGGCCGTGGTCGTCCTCCAGGAGGACCGGCGTGCCGACCGACGAGGCGTCGGTGCGCAGGAACACCCCGGCCGCGTCGATCAGCCGCGCGCCGAACCCCAGCCGCTGGGCGGAGTCGTGGTTGCCCGAGGTCAGCACGACCCGGGCCCGCGACGCGGCCAGGCGGGCGAAGGTCTCGTCGGCCAGCCGTACGGCGTCGACGTGGGGCAGGGCGCGGTCGTAGATGTCCCCGGCCACCACCACCAGGTCGACCCGCTCCGACTCGACCACCTCGA
>JAHEXO010000119.1 GCA_023252065.1 Nocardioides sp.
AAGCGGGCGGTCGAGCAGCGACTCAGGACCGGCGGCACCGGGCAGGCCGAGAAGCTGTGCAGGAAGTCCTACGGCCGGGTGGCCCAGACCGGGACCGACCGGATCTTCGTCGTCCTGGCGGAGTTCGGTGACCGGCAGCACTCGCAGGTCCCGTCGGACCCGAGCGCCCAGCGCACCGAGGGGCCCCTGCACAACCAGATCCCGAAGCCCGACCGGACCAAGGACAACAGCACGCTCTGGCAGCCGAACTACGACCAGGCGCACTACCAGAACCTCTACTTCAACCGGATGAAGAGCTACTACCACGACCAGTCCTCCGGCCAGTACTCCATCAACGGCCAGGTGACCGACTGGGTCAAGGTGCCGTTCAACGAGGCGCGCTACGGCACCGACTCGTGCGGCTCGATCGTGTGCTCCAACGTCTGGTACCTGGTGCGGGACGCCCTCTCGATCTGGGTCAAGGACCGGCTCGACGAGGGCATGACCGTGTCCCAGATCCGGGCCTATCTGAAGCAGTTCGACCACCAGGACCGCTACGACTACGACCACGACGGCAACTTCCACGAGCCCGACGGGTACATCGACCACTTCCAGATCGTGCACGCCGGCGGCGACGAGGCCGACGGCGACCCGGTCTACGGCGCCGATGCGATCTGGAGCCACCGAGGCAACGTCGGGCTCCACCCGCACGGCGTGGGCCCGGGCCCGGCGATCGGCGGTGTCGACGTCGGTGAGGGCGGCACCAGCGACGGCGGCGCCACGGACGGCGGCGTCACGCTTCCCGACAACCCGACCGGCGTGTGGGTCAACGACTACACGATGCAGCCGGAGAACGGCGGCCTGAGCGTCTTCGCGCACGAGTACGCCCACGACCTCGGGCTGCCCGACGAGTACGACACGTCCGGCAACACCGGAGGAGCCGAGAACAGCACCGGCTTCTGGACGCTGATGAGCCAGTCCCGCGGGACTGGCGCCCACGACCCCGGGATCGGTGACCGGCCGATGCCCATGAGCGCCTGGGACAAGTTCCAGCTCGGCTGGCTCGACTACGACGTCGTCCAGTCCGGCCGCGCCTCGCAGCACGCGCTGCGACCGGGCGCGCGGGTCGACGGGTCACATCCGAACGGGCTGATCGTGATGCTGCCGGACAAGAAGGTGACGTTCCAGTACGGCGCCCCCTGCTCCGACTGTGGCGAGAAGTTCTTCTACAGCGACAAGGGAGACGACCTCAAC
Source organism: Nocardioides sp. (assembly GCA_023252065.1). The sequence goes on from JAHEXO010000119.1 coordinate 1,234, forward strand.
AACACGATGACCCGTGACGTCGACGGCGGTGGTGCGCTGACGGCCAAGGTGCGCTACTCCATCGAGGAGGGCTGGGACTACGCGTTCCTGGAGGCCTCCAGCGACCACGGCGACACCTGGACCCCGGTCCCGACCAACGTCAGCTACGCCGGCGACGACCATAGCGGGTTCAACGGCAGCGGGGCCGGCATCTCCGGCACCTCCCACGGCGCGTGGGTGGACCTGACCGCGACGGTGCCCGACGGCACCACCACCCTGCGGTGGCGCTACGGGACCGATGGGGCGACCGCGCTGAGCGGCTTCCAGGTCGACAACATCACCCTCGACGGTCAGCTCATCGGGGGTGCCGAGACCGACGAGGAGGGCTGGGCGCTCAACGGGTTCGAGGCGGTGCACGCCGCGGAGACCAAGAAGTTCCTCAACGCCTACTTCGTCGACAACCGGCAGTACGTCGGGCGGGACACGTTGCTCCGCCACGTGTACAACTTCGGGTTCAAGAACACCGACAGGGTGGAGTTCTTCCGCTACAACCCCGGCGCGCTGATCAGCTACTGGGACACGTCGTACTCCGACAACAACGTCGGCGACCACCCCGGCGGGGGCGAGATCCTGCCGGTCGACGCGCACCCGACCTTCACCCACGCGCCGGACGGCTCCATCCTCCGGCCGAGGTCGCTGTCCTACGACTCGACCTTCTCCACGAAGGCACGCGAGGCGCAGACGATCCACTACCAGGGTCAGCGGGTCACCCTGCCGGCGAAGAAGGCCGTGGCTCTCTTCAACGACAAGCTGGACTGGTGGTTCCCGCGTGACGAGCACACGGTGAGCACCCACCCGGGTCACTACCAGCCCGGTTGGTACAGCGTGGACGTGCCGAAGACCGGGACGACGATCCGCGTGGTCGACGTCAACCGGAAGTCCAAGGTGATGACGGTCCGCGTGGGCACCACCCGCTGACCTGACACACCGCTACGTGCCCCGTCCCCGCTTGTGGGGACCGGGCACGTCGGCGATTAGCCTGCGGTGATGGCTCTGACGTGGCAGCAGGTTCTCGGGTGGCGCATGCACCGTCAGCTGCTCGACCCGGTCGGCACCGGCTCGGTGGTCGACGTGGTCGAACGGCTGGGCGCCGTGCCGGCCTGGCCGGACCCGGCCATGGAGCTGGCGGTCGGAGCACGACGTACGGACGGCCGGACCGGCGACGCAGCACGTGCCCTCGCCGCCGGACACGTCGTCAAGGTGTGGGCCTTCCGGGGCGGGATGCAGCTGATGACTCCGCGGGACGCCGGCGCCTACCTGGCCGTACGGGCCTCCAGCCGGATGTGGGAGCTGCCGAGCTGGGTGAGCTTCTACGGGCTGGCCCCCGGCGACTGGCCCCGGTTCCGGGAGTACGTGCGCACCGCGCTGGCCGACGGTCCGCTCACGATCTCCGAGCTGACCGCCGCGTTCGGCCGGAGCAGCCGCTACCGGCACCTCCGCGGCATCATCGACCAGGGCAACGAGACCCTGCTCAAGCCGCTGAGCTGGCAGGGCGACCTGGGCCTGGCACCCTCTCGGGACGGCGAGCTGACGTTCGTGCGGCTCGACGACGTACCCGGGTGGGCGGGGCTCCCAGATCTCGAGGACGCCGGTCCCGCGGTCGTGGCGGCGTACCTCCACACCTACGGGCCGGCCGACGAGGAACGGGTCCACGACTGGGTCGGCAAGGGGCTCGGGGCACGTCGCCCGGCAGTCACCCGCTGGCTGAGCCTGCTCGCCGACCGTCTCGAGACCGTGACGATCGAGGGCGACGACGTGCTGGCCCTCGCCGACGACCTCGACGAGCTGCGTACGACGCCCGCCTCCACCGCCGTCCGGCTGCTGCCGGGCCGCGACCCCTGGGTGATGGCTCCCGGCACGGCCGACACCCGCGTCGTACCGCCGTCGAGGCGTGAGCTCGTGAGCCGCTCGGCCCACATGGTCGTCGCCCGCGGCGCCCTGGCCGGGACCTGGCGGGTGCGGGACACGCGGCTGGAAGTCACCTGGTTCGAGGAGTCCGGCCGGGTGGCCCGCACCGGACTGGACACCGAGACGGCCCGGTTGTCGGCGTTCCTGGAGCGCCCGCTCGACCTCAGCGTGGAGGTCGGCTGACCCACACCCCTCGGGGTGGGAGTGCGCACCCGTGCCTCGGGTACGGAACGAGAGCGACGGTCGGCCCGACCCCGGGCACGGAGGCCGCTCGCAACCCGAACTCCTGGAGGCACCACATGGACACGTCCACCACCACCGCGACCCGGCGCCGGGCGCCGGTCGAGCTCGCAGCGACCGTCGTCGGCGCCGTGTTCCTGGTCGTGGGGATCCTGGGCTTCATCCCGGGCATCACCACCGACTACTTCCAGATGACCTTCGCGGGGCACGACTCCGGCGCCATGCTGCTCGGCATCTTCATGGTCTCGGTCCTGCACAACATCGTGCACCTGCTCTTCGGCATCGCCGGGCTCGCGCTCGGACGCACGCGCGACGGCGCCCGCACCTACCTGCTCGGCGGCGGTGTCGTCTACCTCGTGCTCTGGGTCTACGGCCTGGTCGTCGACCACCACAGCGGCGCCAACTTCGTGCCGGTCAACAACGCCGACGACTGGCTGCACCTCCTGCTCGGCCTCGGCATGGTCGCCCTCGGTGTCGTGCTCACCCGCGGTACCCGGACCAGCAGCTCCTCGCGCTAGTTCCGTCCTGACCCCGGCTCGGGCCGCTCAGAGGCTCTCCGACGCCTCGGCCCGGACCGCGGTCGGGTCGTCCTCACCCAAGGCCTCCTCGCGAACCGGCTCGTCGGCGGGCAGCCAAGGCGGCGCGTGGTCGGTGGGCAGCACGAGCCAGCCACGCGCAGCCGAGAGCTGCAGGGCGACCGTCAGGAAGTCCGCGGTGGCCACGCTGGTGTCGTCGGCGCGCCAGACCAGCGACCACGGGTAGTAGGGCTGGCACTCGCGAGGACGGCGGACCCGGATCCCCGCGGCGGCGTATCGCTGGGCGTAGCTGAAGAAGTCGAGGTGGCGTGACGTCGGACCCAATCTCCTGACGTGGGCCAGGCAGTGGCTGAACGCCCCGGGCGTGCCGAGCCAGGTCATCGCGATCCCGAGCTCCTGCTCGAGGGCGGACAGGTAGGTGCCGTAGGCGTTGTAGGAGCCCGACTCCACGGAGTCCCCGAAGACTGCCAGGGGCTGGTCCACCAGCGACGCCGTGGCGTCCGAGGGTTCGTCGGTCCCCCCGACCACCACCAAGGGCTCCAGTCGCAGCAGTCGGTGCCGCCAGCCGTGAGGGTGGTCGCGGACCAGGCCGGGGGTCACCCGGACGATGCCGACGTCCAGCCGGTTCTCAAGCACGGCCGTCAGCTGGGCGAAGCTGTCGAGGGCGTGCTCGAGCATCGGCACCCCGGGGTGGGCCTGGGCGAACGCGTCACACACGTCACGACTGGTCGACAGCTCGAAGATGTGCGCCAGCCGGATGCCCTCCGGACGCACGGGGCGCTGCATGCGCTCGGCGATCTCCAGCAGCCGCCGGCCCTCGTCGTAGAAGCGCTGGCCGCGAACCGTGAGCGCGACCCGTCGGCTGTCCCGCACGAGCAGGGGTTCACCGAGCTGTCCCTCCAGCTTGCGGATCTGCTTGGAGAGGGCCGGCTGGCTGACGTACAGCCGGGCGGCGGCGCGACCGAAGTGCAGCTCGTCGGCGACCGCCACGAAGTAGCGCACCAGGCGCAGGTCGAGGTCCACTCCCACCACCCTCCGCGAGCGAGGTCGGGCCCGCCCTGCTGCCCACGCTAGTGATGCGCGAGCGGGCTTGGGAACGACGTGGCGGTTATGGATCGGGTCCGAACAGGTATTGGCCGTCGGCCGGGACGCGGGTGTGTCCTGGAGGAGCGCTCACCGACCACCCGACTTCCGAGAGGCGCCCACCATGCCATCGAGCCCCACCCCCGTCGTCTTCATCCACGGCCTCTGGCTGCACGCCACCAGCTGGGGCCCCTGGGTCGACCTGTTCAAGGAGGCCGGCTACGAGCCGACCGCACCCGGCTGGCCGAACGAGCCCCGCACCGTGGCGGCGGCCCGCGAGCAACCCGACGCCGTGGCCGGGATCGGGATCGACGAGGCCGCCCAGCACTTCGCCTCGATCATCGAGCAGCTCGACGCTCCCCCGGTGCTCGTGGGGCACTCGTTCGGCGGCATGCTCGCCGAGAAGCTGCTCGGCGAGGGCCGCGCGGCCGCGGCCGTCGCGATCGACCCCGCGCAGATCAAGGGAGTGCTGCCCCTGCCGCTCGCCCAGCTGCGCGCCGGCCTCCCCGCGCTGGGCAACCCGGCCAACCGCAACCGCGCCGTCTCCCTGACCAGCAAGGAGTTCCGCTTCGGCTTCGGCAACGCGCTCACCCCGGAGGAGTCCGACGAGCTCTTCGAAGCGTGGACCATCCCCTCGCCCGCACGGCCGCTGTTCCAGGCGGCGGCCGCCAACTTCAGCCTGCACTCCCCGGCCTCGGTCGAGACCGGCAACCAGGACCGCGGACCTCTGCTGCTGATCTCGGGGCTCGAGGACCACACCGTGCCGGACGTGGTCACCCGGTCGACCCTCAAGCAGTACCGCAAGTCGACCGCCGTCACCGAGCTGAAGCAGTTCGAGGGGCGCGGTCACTCCCTGACGATCGACCACGGCTGGCGCGAGGTGGCCGAAGCGGTCCTGGAGTGGCTCGCGAAGCAAGGGCTGTGAGGTCATGGACCTCGGGCTCGACGGCTCCGTCGCCGTCATCACCGGCGCCAGCAAGGGGATCGGGCTGGCGATCACGCGCGCACTCGTGGCGGAGGGGGCGTACGTCGTCGCCGGCGCCCGCGATCCCTCCGACGAGCTGAGGGAGGTCGTCGACTCCGGCCACGCGGACTTCGTGGAGGTGGACCTCGGCGTTCCCGAGGGGCCGGCCGACCTGGTCGCCGCCGCCCTGTCGCGGCACCAGCGGATCGACGTACTGGTGAACAACGTCGGCGCCGCGGCTCCCCGCACCGAGGGCTTCCTGGCCGTCACCGACGACCAGTGGCTCTTCTCGATCACGCTGAACCTGATGGCCGCGGTGCGCACGACGCGGGCGGCGCTGGTGCCGATGCTGGCAGCCGGCAAGGGCTCGATCGTGACCACCAGCTCGGTCAACGCCTTCCTCCCGGACCCGGCCGTCATCGACTACAGCGCGGCCAAGGCGGCCCTGTCCAACTTCTGCAAGTCGCTCTCCAAGGAGGTCGGGCCGCGCGGCATCCGGGTCAACACCATCAGTCCCGGGCCGGTCGCCACCGACCTCTGGCTCGGCCCGGACGGCGTGGCCGCGTCGGTGGGGCGAGCGACCTCGGCCGATCCCGCTGCGGTCGCCGCCGGCGCCGCGGCGCAGAGCGTCACCGGCCGGTTCACCACGCCCGACGAGGTCGGCCACCTGGTCGCGTTCCTCGCGGGCGACGCCTCCGCCAACATCACCGGCGCCGACTTCACCATCGACGGCGGCCTGATCACCACCCTCTGACCACCACGCCTCACAGGAGACCTCCCATGTCCGCACCTGCCCTCAGCCGTCGCGCCACCGCCCGGCTCTCCCTCTTCGCCACCCTGGTCCTGCTCGTCGGCTTCCTCGCCGCGTGGGCGACGGCTC
>JAHEXO010000120.1 GCA_023252065.1 Nocardioides sp.
GGTCGCGGCGTACGGACGCCTCGGACACGTCGAGCCGCTCGGCGAGCTCGGTGACGCCGACCGAGCCGCTCTCGTTGAGCTGCTGCAGGATCAGCCCGAGGCGGACGTCTTGTCGCATAACTGCACACTAGCCGTCCGTTCGTGCTCATTTCGCGCATCTGCTCGGGCGTCGGGTCCCTTGACCGGCCACGCCAACCGTGCAAGGCTGAACAGAGTTCACGATCGAATCTGCTTGATCTCCTCGTCAGCGAAGGGAAGAGTGCGATGTCACCGAACCCGGGTCCCGCATCTCGGCCCACCCGCCCACTGCGCGCCCTGGTGGCCGTCGCCCTGGTCGCCGGGGTCCTGACCGCGTGCGGAGGCGGCAACGGCTCGGGCGGCAGCGCGTCGATCGTGGTGACGCACGGCTACACCGACGTCGAGGCCACGGCGATCAAGGCCGCCGCCGCGACCTGGAACCAGCAGCACCCCGACGAGAAGGTGAGCCTGCAGTTCAACGGCGGCAACGACAGTGCGCTGCAGAAGACCGTCGCCGGGTTCGCGGCCGGCAACTACCCCGACGTCGCCTACCAGTACGGCTCCTCGGCCAGCCAGCTCGCGAAGCAGCCCAAGCTGGTCGACCTCACCGACAAGGTCAAGGCCCCCTCGGTGGACTGGAACGACTTCTACCCCTCGGCCCGCGAGGCGTCCACGGTCGACGGCAAGGTGGTCGGCGTACCGGCCCTGATCGACAACCTCAGCCTGGTCTACAACAAGGCGCTGTTCGCCAAGGCCCACGTGGCCCCGCCCACCAACGACTGGACCTGGCAGGACTTCCGCGACGCGGCCAAGAAGCTGACCGACCCGAGCACCAAGACCTTCGGCTGGGCCTACGTCAACGACGGCAGCGAGGACACGGTCTGGCGCTACCTCGCCATGCTCTGGCAGGCCGGTGGCGAGCTGCTCAACTCCGACAACACCAAGGCGGCGTTCGACTCCGCCGCCGGCAAGGCAGCCCTGCAGCAGCTCCAGGACATGGCGGTCACCGACAAGTCCGTCTACCTCGACCAGGGCAACGGGCAGTACCTCAACCTGTTCAACAACGGCAAGATCGCCATGCTCTGGACCGGTCCCTGGGACCTGTCGAGCATCAACTCCGACGTGCCGTACGACGTGACCTACCTGCCCGGGTACAACGGCAACCACGAGACGATCTCCGGCCCCGACCTCTACATGCTGTTCGACCACTCGGCGGCGCGGTCGAAGTCGGCGTTCGACTTCGTCACCTGGCTGACGTCGGCTAAGCAGCACCTGAAGTTCGCGATCGCGACCGGTGACCTCCCCCTGCGTCAGTCCGAGACCACGCTGCCGGGCTACCAGACCTTCTTGAAGAAGTTCCCGGCCGAGAAGGTCTTCGTCGCCAACCTCGACAACGTCAAGCACGTGCGCCCCAACATCCCGTCGTACTCCGAGGTGTCGGCCGCCATCGGGACGATGGTCCAGTCCGTGCTGCTCGGCCAGGCGAGCCCCGACCAGGCCCTGAGCGACGCCACGGACCAGGTCAACGCGGCGCTGGCCGGGTCGTGACCCAGGCTCGTCGACGGGCCACGATCCTGCCGCCGCGCCGGGTGGAGACGGTCCGGCCTCCGCGCCCCGGGAGGACCCGGTCCTGGCGCACTCGCAGCGACGCGGTCTCGGGCTGGGCGATGGTCAGCCCGAGCGTCCTGCTGATCGGGCTGTTCGGGCTGCTCCCGGTCGTCTGGGTCTTCGTGCTCTCCTTCGAGCACAACGACCTGCAGACACCCGGGCAGTGGGCCGGGCTCGACAACTACCGGCTGCTCCTGCACGACCCCGTGTTCGCCGACTCGGTCCGCCGCACGGTGATCTACACGGTGCTCTTCGTCCCGACCACGCTGGTGCTGTCGCTGCTCGCTGCGGCCGCACTGAACCGCCGGATCCGCGGCATCACGTTCTACCGCCTGGCGATCTTCATCCCGGTCGTGACCTCCACGGTCGCCACCGGCGTGATCTTCACGTGGCTGATGGACCCCGACTTCGGGCTGATCAACGCCGTGCTGAGCAAGCTGGGGCTGCCGACGTTCGGCTTCTTCTCCTCGCCGAGCCAGGCCCTGCTCTCCGTCGTCATCATGACGGTCTGGGGCTGGGTCGGCTTCGGCGCGCTGATCTTCCTGGCCGGCCTGCAGGGGATCCCGGCCGACCTGATCGAGGCCGCGCAGATCGACGGCTGCTCGCGGGCGGGCGCCTTCTGGCGGATCGAGGTGCCGCTGCTGCGGCCGGTCTCGGCGTTCCTCCTGGTCTGGCTGACCATCAACGCCCTGCAGCTGTTCGACGAGGTGTACGTGACCACCAAGGGCGGACCGCTCCACGCCACCACTGTGGTCGTCTACTACCTCTACATCCAGGCGTTCCAGTTCTTCCACGCCGGGTACGCCGCGGCCATCGCCGTCGTGCTGTTCGTGGTGATCGCGGCGATCACCCTGGTCCAGCTCCGGCTCACCCGTGACTCGTCGCCCGGCGGGGTCCCGCGATGACCACCGTGACCGACGTACGCCGACCAGTGCGGCGCCGACGGCTCCGTGCCCCCTCGCCCTGGCACCTGGTCCTGCTGCCGGTCGCGCTGGTGATGGCCACGCCCCTGGTGTGGATGCTGATCACCAGCCTGTCGACGCTCCAGGAGACCCGACGCTTCCCGCCGTCCCTGCCGAGCTCGTTGCAGTGGTCCAACTACGCGACCGCCTGGAACGACTCACCGATGGCCCAGTGGATGCTCAACAGCGCGATCGTCTCGGTCACCTGCGTGGTCAGCAACCTCGTGCTGTGCAGCCTGGCGGGCTACGCGTTCGCCCGCCTCCGGTTCCCCGGTTCGCAGGTGGCGTTCATCGCGATCCTGGCCACCCTCATGGTGCCGTTCCAGGTGGTGATGATCCCGACTCTGCTGATCGTCAAGCACCTGGGCATCGTCGACACCTTGCCGGCGCTGATCCTGCCCAACCTCGCGACGCCGTTCGGGATCTACCTCCTGCGCCAGTTCTTCGTGTCGCTGCCCGTCGAGCTCGAGGAGGCGGCGCTGATCGACGGTGCCGGCCGGCTGCGGATCCTGCGCAGCATCCTGCTGCCCCTGATGGGGCCGCCGCTGAGCACCGTCGCGGTGCTGACCTTCCTGTCGGTGTGGAACGACTTCCTGTGGCCGCTCGTGGTCATCTCGACGCCCCAGCACATGACCGTCCAGCTCGGCCTGGCGACCTTCCAGAGCGCGCACTACACGAACTGGCCGGTCCTGATGGCGGCGACGCTGATCAGCCAGATCCCCGTGTTCGTGCTGTTTCTGGCCGGGCAGCGCTACTTCGTGCAGTCGATCGCGGGCACCGGCATCAAGTGACGCGGCCCGCTTGTCCCGTGGTCGGGCGGGTGTAGGGGACCAACGTCGGTGGAAAGGTCGGTGACGACCCTCTAGCGTCGATTCCATGGAGGCCACCCGATGACCACGCACGCCGTCACCCACCCGACCACCACGCCCCTCGGTGCCGACGAGCTCGCCCGGATCGACGCCTGGTGGCGCGCGGCCAACTACCTGTCCGTCGGGCAGATCTACCTCATGGACAACCCGCTGCTGCGCGAGCCGCTGAAGCCCGAGCACGTGAAGCCGCGGCTCCTCGGCCACTGGGGCACGACCCCGGGGCTGAACTTCGTCTACGCCCACCTCAACCGAGCGATCGCCCAGCGCGACCTCGACATGATCTACGTGATCGGCCCCGGCCACGGCGGTCCGGGGCTGGTGGCGTCGTCCTACCTCGAGGGCAGCTACACCGAGACCTATCCCGACATCACCCTCGACGAGGAGGGGATGCAGCGGTTGTTCAAGCAGTTCTCCTTCCCCGGCGGAATCCCGAGCCACGTCGCCCCCGAGACCCCCGGCTCGATCCACGAGGGCGGCGAGCTCGGCTACTCGCTCGCCCACGCCTACGGCGCCGCGTTCGACAACCCCGACCTGGTGGTTGCTGCCGTGGTCGGCGACGGTGAGGCCGAGACCGGTCCGCTGGCAACGAGCTGGCACAGCACCAAGTTCGTCGACCCTGCCCGCGACGGCGCCGTCCTGCCGATCCTGCACCTCAACGGCTACAAGATCGCCAACCCGACGGTGCTCGCGCGGATCCCCGACGACGAGCTCGACGCACTCCTGCGCGGCTACGGCCACACGCCGTACGTCGTCTCCGGTGACGATCCCGAGACGATGCACCAGGCCTTCGCCGCCACCCTCGACCGCTGCCTCGACGAGATCCGCGACCTCCAGGGACAGGCCCGCGCCGGCCGGCTCGAACGACGTCCCGCCTGGCCGATGATCGTGCTGCGCAGCCCCAAGGGCTGGACCGGGCCGAAGGAGGTCGACGGCGCGAAGATCGAGGGCTACTGGCACTCCCACCAGGTGCCGTTCGCCGACGCCCGGGGCAACGAGAGCCACCGGGTGATCCTCGAGGAGTGGATGCGCAGCTATCGCCCCGAGGAGCTCTTCGACGCGACCGGCGCTCCGGTCCCCGACATCCGCGACCTCCATCCCGAGGGCCCGCGCCGGATGAGTGCCAACCCGCACGCCAACGGCGGCCTGCTGCTCAAGGACCTACGACTCCCCGACTTCCGCGAGTATGCCGTCCCGGTCGCGCACCCGGGCACCGGCGCGGTCGAGTCGACCAAGGTGCTCGGGACCTTCTTGCGCGACGTGATGGCGCGCAACTCCGACCGCTTCCGGGTCTTCTCGCCCGACGAGAACAACTCCAACCGCCTCCAGGACGTCCTCGAGGTCACCGACCGGACCTGGAACGCCGAGACCCTGCCCTACGACGACCACCTCGCCCCTGACGGCCGGGTGATGGAGATCCTCTCGGAGCACACCTGCCAGGGCTGGCTCGAGGGCTACCTGCTGACCGGCCGGCACGGCTTCTTCTCCTGCTACGAGGCCTTCGTCCACGTCGTCGACTCGATGTTCAACCAGCACGCCAAGTGGATGGAGAGCAGCAACCGGATCCCCTGGCGTCGTCCGGTCGCGTCGCTGAACTACCTGCTGACCTCGCACGTGTGGCGGCAGGACCACAACGGCTTCTCCCACCAGGACCCCGGCTTCATCGACCACGTGGTGAACAAGAAGGCCGGCGTCATCCGCGTCTACCTCCCGCCCGACGCCAACACCCTGCTGTCGGTCGCCGACCACTGCCTGCGCAGCAAGCAGTACGTCAACGTGATCGTGGCCGGCAAGCAGCCGGCCCTGCAGTACCTCGACATGGACCAGGCGATCGTGCACTGCACGAAGGGGATCGGCATCTGGGACTGGGCCGGCACCTCCGGCGACGAGGAGCCCGATGTGGTGATGGGCTGCGCGGGCGACGTCCCCACCATGGAGACGCTGGCCGCGGTCGACCTGCTGCGCGGCTTCTTCCCCGACCTCAAGATCCGGGTCGTGAACGTGGTCGACCTGATGCGGCTCCAGGGCCACAGCGAGCATCCGCACGGGCTCAGCGAGGCGGACTTCGACGCCTTGTTCACCCGCGACAAGCCGGTGATGTTCGCCTACCACGGCTACCCCTGGCTGATCCACCGCCTGACCTACCGGCGTACCAACCACATGAACTTCCACGTGCGCGGCTACAAGGAGGAGGGCACGACCACCACGCCGTTCGACATGACCGTGCTCAACCAGGTCGACCGGTTCAACCTCGCGATCGACGTCATCGACCGCGTCCCCGGGCTGCAGGCGCGCGGCGGGGAGGCTCGCGAGTGGCTGCGCAACCGGCTGATCGAGCACGCGCTCTACATCCGCGAGCACGGCGAGGACCTGCCCGACGTCCGCGACTGGCAGTGGGGGCACGGCGAGGGTCCGCAGGTCCACACCAACCATCCGTCGCGCAACACCCCGGAGGCCTGAGGGCCTGTGCGCGTCCTGGTCGTCAACACCGGATCGAGCAGCCTCAAGCTCAGCGTGCTCCACGACGAGCAGACTGTGGCTGCGCACACCGTGGAACGGTGGGACGGCGCGGGTGACCTCGACCCGCTCCGTGCCTTCCTGTCCGGGGCGGGGTTCTCGGAGGGGGCCGCCCTCGACGCGGTCGGGCACCGGGTGGTGCACGGAGGTCCACGGCTCCGCGAGCCGGTCCGGCTCGACGACGAGGCGGTCGACTACCTCGACTCGATCTCCGACCTGGCTCCGCTGCACAACCCCCGGGCAGTCGCCGCCATCCGTGCCATGGGGGAGCTGCTGCCCGACCTGCCTTCGGTGGCGGCGTTCGACACGGCGTTCCACGCGACGATCCCCGACGCCGCCGCGACCTATGCCCTGCCCCGGGAGTGGAACCATCGCTTCGGCCTGCGTCGCTACGGCTTCCACGGCCTCTCCCACGCGCACGCCGTACGACGTGGGGCGGAGCTGGTCGGTCGCCCGGCCGGCGAGCTCCGGATCGTCTCCTGCCACCTCGGCGCCGGCGCGTCGCTTTGCGCGGTCCGCGACGGCCGGTCGGTCGACACCACGATGGGGTTCACACCGTTGGCCGGGCTCGTCATGTAGACCCGGGTCGGCTCGGTCGACCCCGGCATCCTTCTCTGGCTGCTGGAGCACGGTGGCGTCGACGTCGAGACGCTCGGTGGCGTCCTCGAGCACCAGTCCGGGCTGAAGGGGCTCTCCGGCACCTCCGGTGACCTGCGCGACGTGCTCGCCGCCCGCGCCGCCGGCGACACCGACGCGGCCCTCGCCTTCGACGTCTACCTCCACCGGCTCGTCCGGGAGATCGGGTCGATGGTGGCGAGCGCCGGCGGCCTCGACCTGCTGGTCTTCACCGGCGGGATGGGGGAGCACTCGCCGGAGGTGCGGGCGGCCACGGCCGACGGGCTGTTCCC
>JAHEXO010000121.1 GCA_023252065.1 Nocardioides sp.
CGCGTGTGGGCCGCCTTCGCCGAGGAGGACCAGAAGCTGGCCTGGTTCGGCGTCGGCGACACCTTCGAGCCGGGCGAGTGGGCGTTCGACTTCCGCGTCGGTGGACGCGACGTCGCCGAAGGGACGTTCCACGACGGTCCGGTCTCGCGCTACGAGGCCACCTACGCCGACATCGTCGAGCACGTCCGCATCGTCACGACCTACGACATGTGGCTCGACGGGCTCCACATGTCGACGTCGGTGGCGTCCTTCGAGCTCGATCCGGTCGACGCGGGCACCCGGTTCACCCACGTCGAGCACGGCGTCTTCTTCGACCAGTTCGAGGCCGACGGGCCGAACCGCGAGGCGGGCAGCCGGGGCCTGCTCGATGCACTCGGCCACCACCTCGCGTGACGCACCTCCCCGAATGCGCGATGGCGATGGCAGGATCCGGTCATGGCAGTCGACCCGACCGGACGTGACCTCAAGGCCTTCCTCGCACGCGACGACGACGGGCCGGTGGTGATGCTCAACCTGCTCCGCTTCAAGCCGGGCGGCCGTGCGTCGTACGACCGCTATGCCGAGGCGATCACGCAGACGTTCCTGCCACGCGTGGGGGGCGAGGTGATCTACGCCGGCGACGGCGACATCGCGCTGGTCGCCGACGACGGCCAGGCGTGGGACGCCGTGCTCCTCGTGCGCTACCCGTCGCGGCAGGCGTTCAGTCGGATGGTGGCCGACCCGGAGTACCAGGAGGTCACCCACCTCCGGACCGAGGCGCTCGAGGAGGCCGTGCTCCAGCCGACGGTCCCCTGGACCTGAGCCGCAGGCCCACGATCATCCCTCGCGGGTCGGTCGGTGCAGGGTCGACAGGCGCCCTCCGTCGAGGGGCGCCACCTGCCATGTCGCTCGGGCCGCCTGCGTCGGCACGGAGCAGACGATCTCCATGCGGTGCGGCGTCTCGAGGAACATCACCCCGATCACCAGCGTCTGGTCGTCCCGCCACCCCGCGGAACCTGCGACGGGTACGACGGAGCCGTGGGCGTCCTCCGGCTCCGACACCGACCAGCCGCCGTAGCCGGCCTCGAACGTGAGGGCATTGCCCTGCTCGTGGAGCGTGACGTGGAGACCGGTGTCGGTCGCGTCGACCGTGACCGAGGTGAGGCGCACGGTCGGTGTCCCTGCCGGGTCGGCCGCCATCTCGAAGCGCAGCGGAGAGTCAGCCTGCCCATTCCCCGGTCGTGGGTGGCCGCCGACGAGCGGCATGTGAAGGCTGCTCAGCCGGTGCTCGAGGTCGGCCTGCGCTTCAGCGTCCACCTGCGCGCCGCCGAGCCCTGGAAGCAGCCGCTCCCACACGTGGTCCAGCAGCGCCTGCGTCGCCTCGGTGCCGGCGGTCAGGGCGACGACGGCATCGTGCTCGGGTAGGACCAGGCTGAACTGACCGAAGGCACCGTCGGCACGGAACCCGTGCCGGGACAGCCAGAACTGGAAGCCATAGCCCTGCTGCCAGTCCGGATCCGGCATCAGCGGGGTTGCCACTCTTCGCGACGTCGCCTGCTCGACGTAGCTCTCCGAGAGCAGCCGTCGCTCACCCCACCGGCCGCGCTGCAGGTAGAGCAGGCCGAGTGCGGCGATGTCTTCGGTGCGGGCGAACAGGCCGCTGAACCCGATCTCCCGGCCCGCCGGATGACTCTGCCAGGCCACCTCGCCGATGCCGAGCGGGCCGAACAGGCGGGTCGAGAGGTAGTCGCTCAGCCGCGCCCCCGCCCGCTTCTGGATCACCGCGGCCAAGGTGTAGGTGCAGGGCTGGTTGTAGGCGAAGACGCTGCCGGGTGCCTGGTCCGGAGGTAGCAGGAGGAAGCCTCGGACCGGCTCCTCGCGGTCGCCGGTGAGAGCGTCCTGCCACATGTCGCGGTCATGCCCCGAGCTCATCGACGCGAGGTCGCGCAAGGTGATCGACCGGCTCCGCGGGTCGGTGATCTCGTCGCCGAGCTCGGGGAAGTGGGAGACCACCGTGTCGTCCAGCCGGACCAGACCCTCGTCGACGGCCATGCCCAACGCCGTCGACGTGACGCTCTTGCTCACCGAGTAGACCAGGCGGGGCCGCTGCGCGGTGTACGGCGCCCACCACCCCTCCGCGACCACGTGGCCGTGGCGCACCACCATGAGGCTGTGGAGCTCCACCTCGGGGTCCGCCTCCACGGCATCGACGAACGCCAGCACCGCGGCCGGGTCGACGCCCTGCGCGGCCGGTGTGCTGCGCGGGAGGCCGTCCATGGCCCGAGCCTACGCAGCAGCAGGGCCGCGGGGCCCTACGCTCAGGAGTCGACGCACAGCGACGACGGGTCCGCGGTGGACCGCTCGGTCAACGTCGGCCAAAACGGAGGCACTCCCATGTTCAACGACAACGGCCATTTCCTGGTGGCACTGTTCGAGATCGCCATCTTCATCGCGTTCCTGATGTGCCTGTGGTGGGTCTTCGGTGATCTGTTCCGCAGCCGCGACCTGGGCGGTGGGATCAAGGCCGTGTGGGTCCTGTTCATCATCGTGCTGCCGATCGTGGGCGTGCTGGTCTACCTGTTCACACGAGGTAGCGGGATGGACGCGCGCGAGATCGAGTACTACAAGGCGAAGGGCCTGCCCTCCGCCTGACGATGCCGCGACCCCGCTGCGGGTCCTTCGGCTCTTGCCTGCTGCGCACGCGCCGCCGTCTCATGGGATGAGGGCCCAGGACGGGAGGCGGCGTGAACGCCCAGGCGACGATGCAGCGGGGCCATCCGCAGCGACCGTGGCTGGGCCTCAGACGGCGTCCGGGTCGCCTGGCTCTCGCCGTGTTCCGCATCCCGCTGCCGCTCTACCGTGCCGGGTGGGGCTGGCTGCTGGGCCGCACTTTCCTCCTGCTCGTGCACGCGGGGCGCACCACCGGCCGGCCACACGCCATCACCGCGATGGTGTTGCACGACGACCGTGCGACCCATGAGGCGGTGATCTGCTCGGCGTGGGGACCCACCACCGACTGGATCCGCAACATCCGGCAGCGGCCGGCGCTCGAGGTCAGGATCGGGAGGGAGTCGTTCGTCCCTCGGCAGCGGTTCCTCTCCGAGGACGAGAGCTTCGCGGTGACCGTCGAGTTCTGCCTGCGCCACCCGGCTCGGCTACGCGTGCTGAGGCGAGTCCTCGGCTGGGACCTCCGCACGGAGGAAGCTGTCCGAGACTTCGTCCGCACCCGTCCGTTCGTCGCCTTCCGCCCCGAAACCGCGGCGTGAGGTCGGGCGAAGCCTCCCGCCTCGGCCACTGAGGGACTTCGGCCTCTGGCCCGATCAGGAGTGTGGTCGCGACACTGAGGTCGAGGGAGTTGATCGTCGTGACTACTGACTTCCATGCGCCCACCTCCGTGCAGCATCCCGAGGTTCGCGAGCGCAGAGCGGCCGACCCGATGCTCTGGCTGGGCGCCGGGGCGCTGCTGTTCTTCCTCGTGCCGTGGATCGGGGCCGACCGGCTCGGGCTGCAGCCCGACCTGTACTACCTCGTCTACTTCACTGTCGCGGTCTTGTTCTTCGCCGCGTTCGTCACCAGGCATGCGGCCGAGCTGCGACCCCTCTGGACCGAGCACCTGTGGCAGAGCCTCGTGATCGGCGCCGTCGTCGGCGTCGCGCTGGCCGTCGGCATCTTCGCCCAGGCGGCCACCCCGCACGAGGGTGGGTGGCGCTACGGCTTCGAGCTCGCATGGCGAGGTCTCGTCTACGGCAGTGTCGACGCCCTGACCCTCTTCGTCTTCCCGGCAGCCGTGGCCTACCTCGTGCTGCGGGGCAACCGCCAGGGGCTACGACGCAAGGCCGCCTTCGCCGGACTGGCCCTGGCTCTCTCGCTGCTCGTCACCACGACCTACCACCTCGGCTACTCCGAGTACCGCGGCGAGCTCCTGCGCTACCCCGAGATCGGGGCCCTCACGGCGAACGTCCCCACGGTCCTCACCGGCAACCCGCTCGGTGCGGTGGTCACGCACGTCACCATGCACGTCAGCTCGGTCGCCCACCAGAACGAGGGCGGTCCGGCGCACATGATCCCGCCGAGAGTGACGGTGGACTATCCGAACCACGGCAGCAGCGATGTGGCGGCCGGCCTCGCTGCCGGCTGGCTGCTGGTCACGGCTGCTGCCCTCACAGTGCTCGTACGCCGCGAGCGTCGTCACTGACCCGAACACCCGACCAGGAGGGGAGGCGCCATGGTCGCGCCGGAGATCACCTTGCAGGACTACGAGAAGGCCGAACGCGCGATGGCCCACGAGGGTGCACGCGTCGGCGTGACGGTGCACGGCATCGTCACCGTGCTGGTGTCAGTGCTGATGGTCGTCTTGAACCTCGCCGTCGCCCAAGGGTTCCCCTGGTCGGCGTTCGCGGTCGCCGGTATGGCGATCGGGTTCGGCACGCACTGGTGGTTCGGCTACCGCAACCTCGACACGCACCTGGCCACGCAGCAGCTCGAGACCGAGGCGCGCGCGGCCCAGCTCCGGTGAGGACGTCGTCCGTGGCCGTGCCGAGCAACGAGGTGTCGCGCCGGACTCGGCTGTGGCAGACGATCACCGGGCTGGAGGTGCTGCTCGCCACGGCCGCGGTGCTGAGCGACTGGCTCATCCCGAGCGTCGTGCTGCTCCTGATGGCCGGGCTGTCGCTGCTCGCTCGTCACGAGGGTCCGCGGTCGCTCGGGCTACGACGAGTGCCGGCCGGGCCGCTGGCGCTGCGCATGCTGGTGTTCGCAGCGCTGTGGTCGCTGGTGCAGCTGGGCCTGACGATGCCCCTGGCCAACCACGTCTCGGGCACCCACCAGGACCTCAGCGGGTTCGCCGACATCGAGGGCAACCTCGGGCTGCTGGTGCTCTTCCTGGTGCTCAGCTGGACCCTGGCCGCGTTCGTGGAGGAGCTCGCGTTCCGCGGCTACCTCCAGACCCGGATGCGCGACGTACTCGGCCACGGACGAGCCGGCACCGTGGTCGCCGTCCTCGTCTCCTCGGCGCTCTTCGGTGCCGTGCACAGCGAGCAGGGCCTGATCGGCGTGCTGGTGGTGTCGTTGGACGCGGTCGCCTTCAGTGTCGTGCGCTACCGCTACCGCACCCTGTGGGCGTCGATCCTGGCCCACGGGTTCAACAACACGATCGGGTTCGTCGCGTTCTACCTCGTGGGGCCGGTCTACGGGCTCTGGTGAGGGCGCCTACCGCGCTCTGTCAACGGTGGAGGGCCGAGAACGTCTGGAAGACCATGTAGGCCGGCCAGAAGATCCCCTCGAAGATCGCGTAGAGGTGCGCCCAGAACCCGTCCGCGAGCTGCCAGAACCAGAACCACGCGCCGAGGATCCCGAGGCCGTAGATCGCGCCGCTCCCCGCGGCGACTCCGTTGCTGTTGGACGACGCCATGATGTTCTCCGTTTCTCCGTGGATGTTGCTCCGTGGATGTAGGCCCACTCAGATCAGGCCCCACCCGATGAGGTGCCAGGCGCCCAGCTGGGTGGACAGGGCGATCGCTGCCACCGCGACGCCGGCGTACTGCAGCATGACGCCGCGAGTCCACCAGTGCCTCCACCAGGCCACCGCGACGAAGGAGCCGGTGGCCACTCCCAGGACGGCCAGGGCCAGCGGCAGGTGCAACACGAGGCGCCAGGCCGTCGGCAGCTCGAACCCGCCCACGAACCCGGAGTCGACGAGCCCGGGGACCGCCGCAACGAGGGCGACGGTGGCCATGGCCACCAGTGCGGTGAGTCCGGCCACGACCGCAGCCGTCCGATGCCTGGCTCCCCCCGGCGCGACGGACCGTGCGGCCGACCGTGCCGAACGGCGCCGAACGGCGCGGACCGCGGCGCCGACCAGCCACAGGAGGGCGACGCCCGCGGTGGCGAGCAGCAGCACCCACTGCCACCACAGGGGGCCGGTCACCCGGACGATCCGGAGGTTCGCCCACGTCGGGTCCGGGCCACGGAGGTCGAGCGTCTCCCCGTTGTCAGCAAGGAAGAGCCCCGGCCGGATCTCGGTGAGGCGATGCCGGACCATGGTCCCGTCGTCATCCGGGATCGCGGCGTAGGGGACGCCGCCCTCGACGGAGAACCGCGCCGTCGGGCCGATCGGCGCGAGCAGGCCCCAGACCGGCGCCCGGTAGCGCCCCGAGTACGACGCCCAGCGCGCGGCCTGCTCGGCGTCGGGAGCCATCGCGGCCTTCGAGATCATGTCGGACAGCCCGGCCGGGGGCTCGAACGAGCCGCCGTCGACGACCTGCGGGCGCTCGGGCAGCCGCAGCAGCCGGTCGCGGTAGGGCCCCTGCTCGGAGACCAGGTCGCCCAGTATCGACAGCGCGAGGTCTCCTTGGAGCTGGTGGTCCTCGGAGTTGGTCAGGACGGCGATCCCGAGCCCGAGCTGCGGCGCCCACCACAGGTCGGAGAGGAACCCGAAGCCGCCCCCGCCGTGGTCGAAGAGGTCGGGACGTTGGCTGTACCGGTTCCACCTGGTGCGGGCCACGCCCAGTGCGTAACCGGTGACCGCGCCCTGGTGGGGCCGCGGGACCACGCGCATCTCCTGCATCCACCGTCGTGGCAGCACGACCCGGCCGTGGATCGAGCCGTCGTTCAGCTGGAAGTGGAGGAAGCGGGCCAGGTCTGACGCCGACGTGTAGAGACCGCCTGCGGCTGTCATCGGTTCGTAGACCGGCGGCGAGGCATAGGGGAAGACGTGCCCGACCGCGCGGTTGTCGGCGGCCCGGATCTCGCTCCGGCTGAACGTGCTGCGGTCCATCCCCAACGGGCCGAGCAGCTGGTCGTGCAGGATCTCCGCGAAGGGCTTCCCCTCGACCTGCTCGAGGATGTAGCCGGCGAGGTCGATGCCCAGGTTCGAGTAGGCGTAGC
>JAHEXO010000122.1 GCA_023252065.1 Nocardioides sp.
CCACCGCACGGTGCTGCGGGGCGTTGCGTTCGGCCTCGGCGGCCTGATCCTCGTGCTCTGGAGCCAGCCCACGGCCTGGGTCGTGCTATTCGTCGCACTGATCGTGCTGCTGCTGCTGGCCGTCATCGAGTTCCTCGGCAGACCGGCCCAGGTCCAGTCCTCGGAGTCTGACCCGGTTCAGTCCTGAGCAGGTTCCTCGGCCGGCGGGGGGACCGGCTGCAGGTCCAGCCGGCCCGCACGTGGCTTCCAGTCGTAGACCACCTTGGTGCCGAGGACCGCGTCCTGGAGTGACCGGTTGTCCCGGCCGACCGGGATCCACAAGATCCCGATCGGGAACACCACGCAGCACAGCGCGCGCAGTGCGGATCCCGGCAGGCGAAGCGGCCGGCCGCTCCGACGCAGCACGCGCAGACCCATCACCAGGTCGCCGTAGGTCCGGCCGGCGAACGCCCAGAAGACCGTGAGGTAGACGAACGCGACGACGAACCCGGCGGTGAGGCTGAAGAACAGCCCAGGACGGGGGAAGGAGAAGCTTCGCGGGTTGACCAGGAAGAGCAGCAGGCACCAGCCGGCGTAGCCGCAACCGAGCACGAAGCAGACCACGATGCCGTCCAGGGTCGAGGCGACCAGGCGGGTGACCACACCCGCCGTGTGACCCTGGTAGGGACGCGCGTCGCGAGGGATCGGGTCGATGTGTCCCCGCGGGATCTCAGCGGTCACGTCGGCTCACGACTTCGGGCGGCCGTTGTTCCGGGCGTGACGCAACAGCAGCCGGTCGACGGCACGGCTGACCGCCTGGTCGGCGCCGATGCTCTGCATCCGCACGCCCTGGACCGTCTCGGAGGCCATCGAGCCGGTCGACTCGCGGATGATCTCGGGCAGGTCGACCCCGTCGATGATCTCGTTGGCCAGCGCGATCAGGTCCATCTGGTCGAGGACGGCGTCGACGACCTTCACCAGGTCGACCCGTTTGAGCACGGTCTCGGTGAGGTCCATCCGGTCGAGGACCGCCTCGATGTCGAGGCGGCGGGCGATCGTGTCGACGTCCACCTTGGCGGCCAGGGCTGCGATCTGCTGCTCGTCCAGGCCGTCGAGGACCTCGGTGACGACGCGGTCGAGGTCGACCTGCTTCAGGACGATCTCGGTCAGGTCGAGGCGCTCGATCACGGCTTCGATGTCGACGCGGCGTACGGCGGCGTCGAGGTCGACGCGCGCGACGGTGGCGTCGAGGTCGACGCGGCGGACCACCTCGGCGATCGCCTGGGTGACGAGCATGTCGAGCACCTGCCCCGCCGTCACGGCGTACGACGTGACGGTCTCGACCGCGGGCGTCACCGCCGACCGGACGAAACCGGGAACGGGGACCTTCGTCAGCATTCCGACGCCGGGAACCCTCATCGCAGCGCCCTCCCTCCAGGCCGCACAGCGGGCCCACGCCGGGCCCACCACGGTGCACAGTCTCACCAGTGTGCCGGGATCCGCAGCGATTCGCTCTCACCCGCGAGGGGTGAACCCCCGTCAGCGGGTCAGCGAGCGCCCTTGCGGGCTCGCGCCGCGGACTTCGCGCGGTCGTTCTGGTCGAGCACGACCTTGCGGATCCGGACGTTGTGCGGGGTCACCTCGACGCACTCGTCCTCGCGGCAGAACTCCAGGCACTGCTCGAGCGACAGCTTGCGCGGGGGGATGAGCTTCTCGAAGTTGTCGGAGGTCGCGGACCGGATGTTGGTCTGCTGCTTCTCCTTGGTGATGTTGACGTCCATGTCGTCGGCGCGGGAGTTCTCCCCGACGATCATGCCTTCGTAGACCTCGGTGGTCGGCTCGACGAACATGACCCCGCGCTCCTGCAGGTTGGTCATGGCGTACGCCGTGGCGGCACCCGCGCGGTCGGCGACCAGCGACCCGGACGCACGCGAGCGGATCTCGCCGGCCCACGGCTCGTACTTCTCGAACACGTGGTGGGCGATGCCGGTGCCGCGGGTCTCGGTGAGGAACTCGGTGCGGAAGCCGATCAGGCCGCGGGCCGGGACCAGGAACTCCATCCGCACCCAGCCGGTGCCGTGGTTGGTCATCTGCTCCATGCGGCCCTTGCGGCTGGCCATCAGCTCGGTGATCGTGCCGAGGTACTCCTCCGGCGCGTCGATCGTGAGTCGCTCGACCGGCTCGTGCACCTTGCCGTCGATCTCGCGGGTGACCACCTGCGGCTTGCCGACGGTCAGCTCGTAGCCCTCGCGGCGCATCTGCTCGACCAGGATCGCCAGCGCCAGCTCGCCGCGGCCCTGCACCTCCCAGGCGTCGGGGCGCTCGGTGGGGAGCACCCGCAGCGAGACGTTGCCGACCAGCTCGCTGTCGAGGCGGTCCTTGACCAGGCGGGCGGTGACCTTGGAGCCCTTCTCGCGGCCGACGAGGGGCGAGGTGTTGGTGCCGATGGTCATCGAGATGGCCGGCTCGTCGACGTGGATCAGCGGGAGGGCGACGGGGCTCTCGGGGTCGGCGAGGGTCTCGCCGATGGTGATCTCGGGGATGCCGGCGACGGCGCAGATGTCGCCCGGGCCGGCCTGCTCGCCGGGCTTGCGCTCGAGGCCCTCGGTGATCAGCAGCTCGGTGATCTTGACCGTCTTGACCGTGCCGTCGCGCTTGATCCAGGCGACGTTCTGGCCCTTCCGGAGGTGTCCCTGGTGGACGCGGACCAGCGCCAGGCGGCCAAGGAACGGCGAGGCGTCGAGGTTGGTGACGTGGGCCTGCAGCGGGGCCCCCTCGTAGTACTCCGGGGCGGGGATGGTCTCGAGGATGGTGCGGAACAGCGGCTCGAGGTCGGGGGAGTTGGGAAGGCCGCCGTTGTCGGGCTGCTCGAGGGACGCCCGGCCGGCCTTGGCCGACGCGTAGACGACGGGGAAGTCGAGGGCGTCTTGGCTGTGCTGGTCGTCGAGCAGGTCGAGGAAGAGCTCGTAGGTCTCGTCGACGACCTCGGCGATGCGGGCGTCGGACCGGTCGACCTTGTTGACCACCAGGACGACGGGCATGTCGGCGTTGAGCGCCTTGCGGAGCACGAAGCGGGTCTGGGGCAGCGGGCCCTCGCTGGCGTCGACCAGCAGCACGATGCCGTCGACCATCGACAGGCCGCGCTCGACCTCGCCGCCGAAGTCGGCGTGGCCGGGGGTGTCGATGATGTTGATCGTGATGCCGCCCTGATGGCCGGCAGCGCTCGCGCCGATGTAGTGGACGGCGGTGTTCTTGGCGAGGATCGTGATCCCCTTCTCGCGCTCCAGGTCGCCGGAGTCCATGACCCGGTCGGCGACGCCGGCCTCCTCCTGGTGCTTGGTGAAGGCGCCGGCTTGGTGGAGCATCGCGTCGACCAGCGTGGTCTTGCCGTGGTCGACGTGCGCGACGATCGCGACGTTCCGGAGGTCCGAACGGGTGGTGGGCATGGCGGGACGACGTCGCTTTCGCAAGGGGTGGGATCGACCCCGATCGTATCGGCGCAGCGCCTTGCTTCCCGCATCGGCGGAGGGCCCTCAAGCGCGAAGCCCTGGGGTCACCGTGGGCGAAACGGTGGCCCCAGGGCGTTCGGCTCTCACCGTGTCCCCAGGCTTCCGATCTGGGGGCGGTACGGGGCGCCCCGGGTCACCGCAGGGAGGGCGGTGTACCCGGGACGCACGCTCCGTGACGGCGTCTCCTGTGGGGGGTTCAGGAAACGCTGCGGAGCATCCCGTCGCTCGCCGGGCGGATTCGGAACCGCTCCTGGCGCGCCCATAGAGGCACGATGCGCCGCTCGAGAGTGGCCCACCCGGCGTACCGGATGATCCTGGCTCCCAAGCAGTCCTCGCACGGACAACCTTGGGCACCTGGGGGGGTTGTGGTGCTCATGGCTTCTTGCCTCCTTGTGACAATCGAGACGGTCAAACCAGGGGGCCATGACGCGGTGCCGTCGGCGGGGGGCGGCCGGGCGCACGACGGGATCCGTGGCGCACCCGCCCGGTGGGGCCCCGGCGGCCGTCGTACCGACGGTATGTCTATGCGTTTTCGGTGGCGAAACGGCCGGGGCGCGACGGAATCCGTAGAAGGCCCTCCGGACGATTCTTTACCGTGGGGGCCGCGTCAGCCCGTCGAGACCAGCTCGAAGGCCCGCCACATCGCGGCGTAGGCACCGCCTCCGGCGACCAGCTCGTCGTGGGTGCCCTCCTCGAGCACGCGGCCCGAGCCGAGCACCACGATCCGGTCGGCGGTCCGCGCGGTCTGGAGACGGTGGGCGATCAGGATCGTCGTACGGCGGCCGGCGACCGCGGCCATCGCAGCCGACACCCGCGCCTCGGTCGCCAGGTCGAGGTTGGCCGTGGCCTCGTCGAGGAGGAGCACGGCCGGGTCGACCAGCTCGGCCCGCGCCAGCGCGATCAGCTGCCGCTGACCCGACGAGAGCGACCCACCGCGCTCGGAGATCTCGTGGAGGTAGCCGTCGGAGAGCGACGCGACCACGTCGTGGGCACCCACGGCACGCGCCGCGGCCTCGACCTCGGCGTCGGTGGCCGAGGGGCGACCGTAGGCGATGTTGTCACGGACGGTGCCGGTGAAGAGGAACAACTCCTGCGGCACATAGCCCAAGCGGCTCCGGAAGTCGTGCAGCGACAGCGACCGCAGGTCGTGGCCGTCGAGGAGCACCGCTCCGGAGTCGGGGTCGTAGAACCGGGCGATCAGCTTGAGCACGGTCGACTTCCCGGCGCCCGTCTCGCCGACGAGGGCGACGGTCTCCCGCGCCGCCACGTGCAGGTCGACCCCCCGCAGCGCCTCGGGCGGCTTGCGTCGTGGGACGCCGCCGGCGACGGGCACCGCGTCCTGAGGGCCGCGCTCGTCGCTCGCGAGCTCGGTGGCCGGATAGCTGAAGTGCACGTCGCGCAGCGTGAGCTCACCGCGTACGTCGCTCCGGTCACCGAGCGTCACTGGCGCGGCCGGCTCGGGGGTGATGGTCTCGAGCCGCATCAGCTCCGAGATGCGGCCGACCGAGATGCGGGTCTGCTGCCAGGAGTCGAAGACCTGCGACAGCTGCTGGATGGGGGAGAAGAACATCGTCAGGTAGAGCAGGAACGCGATCAGCACGCCGGTGGTGAGCTCGCCCTGCTCGATCAGGTGGGAGCCGACGCCGAGCACGATCACGTCGGCGATCGCGGACAGGAAGAGCACGAAGGGGAAGTAGGTGGCAATGGTGCGCTGGGCCAGCGCGCGCCCGTCGTAGTAGCGCCGCCCGAGCCGGTGGAACCGCTCCCGGGTCCGGGACTCGTGCACGAACGCCTGGGCCTCGCGGATCCCCGACAGAGACCCCTGGAAGTCGGCGTTGACGACGGCGAGCGACTCGCGCACGACGTCGTAGAGCCGGTTGGTGACCCGGCGGAAGATCACCGTCGCGACGGCCAGCGGGATGATCACCAGCAGCGTCCACTGGGCGAGCTCGAGATCCATGAGGAGGAGCACGGCGCCGACGCCCACGAAGGTCACCAGGGAGACCAGGGCCTGGAGGAGCCCCTCCTCGATCAACGTCTCGAACTGGTCGACGTCGGTGGTCATCCGGGTCATGGTCCGGCCGGCCATCTCGCGCTCGTAGTAGTCGAGCGAGAGCCGCTGCAGCTGGGCCCAGATCCGGATCCGGAGGGCGGACATGATCCGCTGGCTGGCGCCCCCCATCACGAAGGTCTCGGCGACCTGGTCGAGGAGGTCGGCGAGGGCGACCAAGAGGTAGGCCGCTGTGGCCAGCCACAGCACCCGCTCGTTGCCGGCGTTGACGCCCTGGTCGACGCCGATGCTGATCAGGTAGGGCCCGGCCAGGCCGGAGACCGCGTCGAGCACCACGAGCAGGAGGCCGAGGCCGAAGGACCACCGGAACTCCTTGACCACCCGGGCCATGGAGAAGCGCGGGTCGGCGCGCGTCTCACGGGCGAGGTCGGGGTGGAGCTCGTCCTTCACGGGCGGCAGGGCCTCGACCCGCGCGACCAGCTCGGGCGTGGGCGCCAGGTTGAGCCGCCACGACCCTCTGCTGCCGCCCAGGCCCGGCCCGAGCGAGGGGGCGCGCGCGACTCGGGCGCTCGCGCGCTCGGTCGCCGTGCGGACGGCCTCGGCCCGGTCGCCCGTGCCCCGCTCCCAGGCAGCGGGGGTGACGTCCACTTGGGTCAGCGTCTCGATGGAGTCGCCGATGGCCGCGGCCGCCTCGTCGTCGAGCCCGGTGAGCAGCTCGCGGTAGGCGGGGTTGCCGGCCATCAGCTCCTGGTGGGTGCCCTGGTCGGCGACCCGGCCGTGCTCGAGGAGGACCACCCGGTCGGCCAGGCCGAGGGTCGAGAGGCGGTGGGCGACGACGAGGGCGGTCCGGCCTGCGAGCACCTCGCGCAGTCCCGCGAAGATCGCCTCCTCGGTCGTGGCGTCGACCGCGCTGGTGGCGTCGTCGAGGAGCAGGATCCGGGGGTCGGAGAGCACCGCACGGGCCAGGGCGACCCGCTGCCGCTGGCCCCCGGACAGGCTCAGGCCCCGCTCACCGACGCGGGTGTCGAAGCCGTCGGCCAGCTCGCTGATGAACCCGTGGGCGCCGGCGACCCGGGCCGCCTGCTCCACCTCGTCGCGGGTGGCGTCGGGGCGGCCGTAGGCGATGTTCGCCGCGATCGAGTCGGAGAACAGGAAGCTCTCCTCGAACGCCGCGCCGACCTGCCGGCGGAGTGAGGCCAGGGTCACCCGTCGTACGTCGTGGCCGTCGACGAGGACCTGTCCCTCGTCGGGGTCGAGGAGCCGCTGGACCAACCGGGTGACCGTCGACTTCCCAGAGCCGCTGCCGCCGACGAGCGCGACCCGCTCGCCGGGCAGGACGTGGAGGTCGAGGCCGTCGAGGACG
>JAHEXO010000123.1 GCA_023252065.1 Nocardioides sp.
CGGCGAGGACCCCGTCGCGGAAGGCGCGCCACGGGACCCACTCGGCGGCGGCCACCTCCGACGCGTCTGGTGTCGGCGCACCGTCGGAGACGGCGACGAAGACCGGGCAGAGCTCGTTCTCCCTGACCCCGTTGGGCATCGTGGCCTGGTAGCGGAACGCCGGCAGTGCGAGCAGGAGGTCGTCGAGGCGCAATCCGAGCTCCTGCTCACCGCGACGCGCCACGGCGCCGACGAGGTCCTCTCCGGGGGCGGGGTGGCCGCAGAAGCTGTTGGTCCAGACCCCCGGGAACGTCCGCTTGTCGAGCGCCCGGCGGGTCACGAGCAGGCGTCCCGCGGGATCGAAGACGTAGCAGGAGAACGCCAGGTGCAGCGGGGTGTCGGCATGGTGGGTGGTGGCCTTCGGGGCAGAGCCGATGGCGTGCCCGGACTCGTCGAGGAGCACGACCTCCTCCTGCTGCTCGATCGGGCGGGTCGAGCCGGCCGGGCCGGTCATGCCGGCCTCGCCAGCGCGTTGACGGCGACCCCGAACAACGACGGCAGCCGCTCGGCGGCCGGCACCAGCATCCGCCGCAGCGGCGGCACCTGGGTGGCGGTCAGCAGCGAGCCGGTCATCAGCCGGTAGCGCCGCGTGACCGTGTGCCAGTCGGCCTCGTAGCGACCGGCATCGCCGTCGACGAGCGCCGTCACGGCTGCCCGGGCCTGGGCGACGGCCAGGGCGACTCCCTCGCCGGTCAGTGCGTCGACGTAGCCTCCGGCGTCGCCGACCAGCAGCACGCGACCGGCCACGCGGCACCGCGCGCGCTGGCGGAGCGGTCCGGCGCCCAGTACCTCGCCGACCGGCGCGGCGCCTTCGAGGCGCTCCCGCAAGGCGGGGAAGCGGGCGAGGTGGGCGTCGAAGGGGCCGCGAGCCGAGGTCAGCAGGGCGACCCCGACCTCGTCGGGGGCCACCGGCGTCACGTAGGCCTCGACAGCACGCGCCCAGTGCACCTCCACGAACGACGTCCAGGGGGCGAGCCGGTAGTGGCGACGAAGCCCGTAGCGGCGCAGGGGGGCCACCCGCTGCTCGAGGCCCAGCCGGCGCCGGACCCCGGAGTGGAGACCGTCCGCGGCGACCACGTGGGCGAACCGCTCGCCGTCGACCACTACGCTGTCGCGGCGTTGGCGGAGGTCGTGGGCCGCCCGGGGCTCGGTGACCACGCCGGCCTCGTCGGCCGCGACGCGCATGGCCGCGTGCAGGGTCGTCCGGCGTACGCCCCGTCCGGGCCCGGCCCGGAACGCAGCCTCGGCACTGCGCCGGCCCGCGACGTAGCGGATGCCTTGCAGCGGCTCCCCCGCGGGCTCGACTCCGAGATCGGCGAGGGCAGACACCGCGCCGGGCATCAGACCCTCGCCGCAGGCCTTGTCGAGGACCCCCGCCCGCTTGTCCCACACCGCCACGTCGAGCCCGGCGCGGACGGCGTAGAGCGCGGTCGCCAGCCCGGCCGGTCCGCCGCCGATCACGAGGAGGTCCTTCACGGCCCGACCTGCGTGGAGGCGGCCGCTGGAGCCGGGGTGTCGTGGAGGGCGGCCAGCGCGTGGTTCTCCACCCGGAGCCGGACGCTGAGCAGCACGGCGTTGCAGACGGTGAAGACCGCGGCCGTGACCCAGGCCGAGTAGACGAGCGGCAACGCGAACCCCTCGACCACCACGGCCACGTAGTTGGGGTGGGACAGGAAGCGGTAGGGGCCGCCGGTGACCCGGGGCAGGCCCGGCACGACGATCACCCTGGTGTTCCACTGGTGGCCGAGGGTCGCGATGCACCACCACCGCAGGGCTTGGGACGCCACGACGAGCGCCAGCATGGTGAGGCCCAGGGCCGGGATGAACTCCGGACGGCTCCACCACACCTCCACCAGGCAGCCGACCAGCAGGCCCGTGTGCAGGACGACCATCACGGCGTAGTGACGCCGCCCGGTCTCGACACCGCCGTGGGCCAGGCTCCAGGCGGCGTTGCGCTTCGAGACGACGAGCTCGGCGAGGCGTTCCAGGCCGACCGCGACCACGAGCAGCGTGTACCAGATCATGCGTCCACCTCCGGGGCACGCAGCAGCACGAGCTCGGAGCAGAAGCCGGGGCCCATGGCGAGCATCAGCCCGTAGGACCCGGGACGCGGCGGGCGGTCGGCGAGGGTGTCGGCGAGCACGTGGAGGACCGAGGCCGAGGACAGGTTGCCGATCCGGGCCAGGGAGTCCCAGGTCACCTGGAGCGCCTCGCGCGGGACGTCGAGCGCCGCCTCCATCGCCTCCAGCACCTTCGGGCCGCCCGGGTGCGCGACGTACCACTCGATGTCGGCGCGGGTCAGGCCCTGGTCGTCCAGGAACCCCTGCACGTCCTCCCCGAGGTAGCGCTCCACCAGCACCGGCACGTTCGCGTCGAGCACGATCTTCAGGCCGGTCGAGCCGACGTCCCAGCCCATCGTCCGCTCGGAGTCGGGGTAGAGCCGGCTGCGGGTGGCCAGCACGTCCGGCTGCGGCGACCCGAGGGGCCCGTCGAGCGCTGCGGCCCGGTCGCTGCCGACCGCTACCACGGCCGCGGCTCCGTCGCCGAAGAGGCCGCTGGCCACGAGGTTGGGCATCGAGATGTCGTCGCGCTGGAGGGTCAGGGTGCACAGCTCGACGCTCATCAGCACCGCGACGCTGCCGGGATGACCGACGAGGTAGTCGTGCAGCCGGGCCACCCCCGCGGCGCCCGCCACACAGCCGAGCCCGACCAGCGGCACCCGGATGACGTCGGGACGCATCCCGGTCAGGGCCGCGACCCGAGCGTCCAGCGACGGCACGGCGAGCCCGGTGACCGTGGCCGACACGATCAGGTCGACGTCCTGCGGGGTGAGGCCCGCCGCCTTGAGCGCGTCGGTGACCGCCCTCGCACCCAGCTCGACGCCGACCTCGATGAAGGCGTCGTTGGACTCGGTGAAGCCCTCCAGCTCGCCGTAGCGATGCAGCGGCAGCGCCAGGTGGCGGTGGTCGACGCGGGCGTTGGCGTGGATCCGCTGGACCACCGTCTCGTCGACCGCGCCGCGGAGCAGGTCGTGGGTGAAGGTGTGGGTCAGCTCCGCCTGGCTGTGGCGGTGCTCGGGGAGTACGCCTGTGACGCTCAGGACTCGCATGGTGGTGACTCCTCGGGGGTGGGGGTGGTCGAAGGGGTGCGTGCGCCGGTCACGGATCGGGCGAGCTCACGGGCCAGCCCGCGCGCAACGGCCGGCGTGATCCGGCCCCGGGCCAGCCCGAGCTCCACCAGGTCGTCGAACACGCGCTGGTCGTTGGAGGCGGCGCGGAGCCCGGCGCCGAGCACGGCGCCGTGCCGGCAGAGTCGGCCGGCCAGCCGGACGTGCCGGAGGTGGGAGTCGAGCAGGGGGCCGACCGCGGCGGCGTGGCGGGATCCCGCCGACCCCGGGTCGCCGGCCGCGAGCACCTCGGCGGCGGCGCGCCCGGCGGCCAGGCCGGTGGCGACCGCGTAGTAGATGCCCTCCCCGGTCATCGGGTTCACGAGGCCGGCGGCGTCTCCGGCCAGCAGGATCGCGCCCGGTCGGGGCCGCCAGCGTCCGGAGGACAACGGCAGTCGGGCACCCTTCCAGCTCGTGCCGCGCTCGGTGGCGCCGGGGAGGAGCGCGTCCAGTCGGGCCAACAGGTCGGCCTTGGTCAAGCCCGGCGACCCCTGCTGCGCCTGGCCGGTCAGCACGCCGTACCCGACGTTGCAGAGGCCGTCGCCGCGGTCGAAGGACCAGGCATAGGCCGGACGGCGTGCCGTGTCGAACACGATCACCTGCTCCCCGGCGCGCGAGGGCGGGGTCGGCGCGTAGCCGCGTAGCGCAACCGCGCTCGGTCCGGGCGTGAGCCCGAGCGCCTGGCGCACCACGGAGTGGGCGCCGTCGGCACCCACGACGACCCGGGCCTCGTACCGGTCGTCGAGAACCGTGGGCGCTCCGGGACTCACCCGCCGCACGCGGTCATGGAGCAGGACGGCCCCCGCGTCGCAGGCGGCGGTGACCAGGCGCCGGTCGAGCTCGGCGCGCGGGACGACCCAGGCCGCCTGGGCCATCCGACGGCTGACGTCGAGGGCGCCACGGCGCAGGCGCAGCGTCGACACGGCGACCCGGTCGGCGACGACCGAGCCGGCTCCCACCTCGTCCAGGAGGTCGACGACCTGGGGGGCGATGCCGTCACCGCAGGCCTTGTCACGGGGGAACGTCGACCGGTCGAGCATCACGACCCGCAGCCCGGGGTCGGCGCGGAGTGCCCCCAGCGCGGTGGCGGCGCCCGCGGGTCCGGCGCCCACGATCGCGAGGTCCCAGGCCCTCACCCGGACACCACGGTCAGCAGCAGGACGTCGACGAGGGCGATGGCGACCGCGGCGGCGAACGGAGCCTTGCCGTGACCGGTCGCGGTCACGAAGGCCAGCGCCGCGACGACGGCGAGCGCCGTCCAGGCCCACGTGGTCGGCGCCCCGGCCGGGCCGAGGGCGGCCACCACCGAGGCGACCACCAGGAGCACGGTCGCGACCGCGCGGCTCGCGGTGGCCCCGAGCACGTGGGGCAATCCCCGCACCCCCGTGGCGGCATCGGTGGCGAAGTCGGGCAGGGCGTTGAGAAAGTGCGCCGCCACGCCGAGGGCCGCCGCCGACGCCATCATCCAGAGGGGTGGCCAGTGGTGGGGTACGTCGGCCAGCGTGACGACGGCAGGCAGCGTGCCGAACGCGACGGCGTAGGGCAGCCACGACCAGGGCGTGCTCTTCAGCACCAGGTTGTAGAGGTGACCGCAGCCGACGCCGAGCCCCAGGTGCACGACGGCACTGCGCCACCCGACGAGGAAGGACAGCACCACGCAGGCGACGGCAGCCACGGCCAGCGACGCGCGGACCACCGACACCGACAGCTCGCCGTTCGCCAGCGGCTTGTCGAGGCGGCCCGCCTGCCGGTCGCGACCGGCGTCGACGAGGTCGTTGCCCCAGCCGATCGTGAGCTGCCCGGCGAGGACCGCGGCGGTGACGATGACCCCTCGGGCCAGTGGCAGGTCCTGGCCGACGGCGAGGAGCGCCACGACGGACGTGACCGCGATGGTCGGACCGATGTGGGCGGCACGGAGCAGGGCGAGTCCGCTGCGCGGAACCGGGGGCACCTCCGCTGAAGTCGTCACAGTCGGCTCAGCGTCTCACGGCCGGTGGCGGACGTCGTCGTCGTCATGTCTCCTGCAAGCATCGGGTGACCGTCTCGGTACCCGGCCGCGGAGCACCGCATGCAGACCCGGCGTGTGACGTGGGCCGGCACCGTGAGGCCTGACGCGCCTCAGCGCTCGGCCGGGAAGCGCACGCCGAGCTGCGCGCGCACCTCGTCGAGCACCTGCATCATCCGCAGCGTCTCGTCCAGGGGCAGCAGGTCGGACTCCGTCTTCCCCGCCGTCAGGAGCCGGGCGAACTCCGCGGACTCGTAGGCGAGTCCGTGCTCGCGGCTCGGCGACTCGAAGCGGTCGAGCTCGTGGTCGTCGGGGTCGAGCAGGTGCACGGTGTTCGGCTGGTAGAACCAGCCGTCGATCTCGACCCGCCCCTTCGTGCCGGAGATCGACGCCGCGCACGGGGTCTTGGCGAGCATCGTCGACGAGAGCGTGCCGATCGCGCCCTGGGGCCCGGTGACCGCGATCGTCTCGCCGGCGTCGACGCCCGTGTCGATCAGCGTCCCGGTCGCCTGGACGGCGGTGAACGCGCCGAGGGCGAGGTGTGCGAACGCGATCGGGTAGATCCCCAGGTCGAGGAGAGCGCCGCCGGCGAGTGCCGGCTCGGTCATCCGCTCCGGGCCGTCGGGGTGGAGCAGCTGACCGTGGTCGGCCTCGACCGCCACCACCTCGCCCAGGACTCCCTCCTCCAGGCACCGGCGTACGACGTCGAGGTGCGGCAGGAAGCGCGTCCACATCGCCTCGACGACGAGCAGACCTCGTGCCCGGGCCGCCTCGATGACCGCCGTCGCCTCGGCGGCGTTGCGGGTGAACGCCTTCTCCACCAGCACCGGCTTGCCGGCCTCCAGCGCGAGCATGGCGTGGTCGTGGTGGGCGGAGTGGGGGCTGGCGACGTAGACGGCGTCGACCTCCGGGTCGCCGACAAGGGCCTCGTAGCTGCCGTGGGCCCGCTCGGCCCCGAACTCGGCGGCGAAGGCCTGAGCGCGCTCGAGCGAGCGCGAGCCGACCGCGGCCACACGCGACGCGGTCCTGGCGTGCAGGGCGGCGGCCCAGTCGTGCGCGATGCCACCAGGAGCGAGCACCCCCCAGCGGATGGGCGGGGCGTCGATCGGGTCGGGGATGCGCGAGGACGGCAGCGTCG
Source organism: Nocardioides sp. (assembly GCA_023252065.1). Next base: position 6,349 of record JAHEXO010000123.1, read on the forward strand.
TCATCGCGCCATCATTCCAAACCGGCGACCGTCACCGACACGACGGCCGCCACCAGACCGACGACGGCTGCGGCGCAGCGCCAGCGATCAGCCCGGAGCAGGCGGCCGAGGGTGGGCTCGTCGCGTCGGGACAACCGCCCGTGGATCGGTGCCGCCACCGTGGCCGTCAGCGCCATCGCCGTGGCCTCCGCTGCAAGCGCCACCCAGGCAGCCGGTCCCGGTCCGGAGCGCACCAGCGCGACCCCGGTGACGACCAGCGCGCCGTACACCAGTCCCACGAGGGGGGTGATGGCGCGGGTGTGCCGGGCGTGGGCCGCCGACCACTCCTCATCGGTCCTGCTGGCCAGCGCCGGGTAGACCAGGACCGTGACGGTGAGCTGGAACCCGGCATGCAGGGCCGCCACGAGGGCGAACGCCGTCGCGGCACTCACCTCAGGTCGGCGAGCACGGCGTCCGCGGCTCGTTGCCCACTGACCAGGGCACCCTGGATCGAGCCGGTGTCGCGGTGGTCGC
>JAHEXO010000124.1 GCA_023252065.1 Nocardioides sp.
ACGTCGGTGGGGTGCATCGCGTGGTCGAGTGCGCAGTCACCGGTCAGCAGCTCGCTGAGCCCGGGCGACGTGGCGACGCCGAGCAGCTGCTCCGGACGCAGCCCCGCGCCCCCGGCGGCGAGCAGAACCACCCGTTTGCCCTGTGCGGCCAGAGCCATGGCCGTCCCGCAGGCGACGCTCGTCGTGCCCGCGCCCGCGCGGGGGCTGGTGACCACGATCGTCGTGCCGGTGCCGTGCCCGATCACCGAGGCGAGCCGTGCCGCGACGAACGCGAAGGACTCACGGGCCGGACCCTCGCGCGGCAGCAGACGGCGAGTGCTGTCCCACGGTCGGAGCGTCGCGAGGACCGTGAGGCCGGTGAGGCTCCGGAGCTCCGAGGCGGAGCGGAGCCGGTCGGAGAAGCGGTCCCACAGCCACGCAGCGGCCACTCCCACGGTCAGTCCGCCCACCAGCCCCAGCATCAGGTAGAGCGGGAGACTGCCACGGGAGCCGGCGGTCGGGACAGAGGGGGTGGTCACCAGCGTGGCGGCGTTGGACGAGCCCCGGCGGTTGCGGTAGTCGACGTACGCCATCGCCAGCACGCTGGCGCCTCGGTAGGCGGCCACCGGGGTGTCCGCGGTGTAGGCGATCTTGAGGACCCGGGTGTTCAGGACGGGCGTGACGGTCAGGCTCTGCCTGACCGTCGCCTCGTCGATGCCCAGCTCCGCCGCCGCGCTGCTCACGACCACACCCGATTGGGCGATCGCACCTTCTGTCCCCATGTCGGGCAGGAGGGGGGTCCCGTCGACCTTCGCCGGCGACACCAGCGCCACGGCGGTCGCGGTGTAGGTCACGGGCTTGGCAGCGACTGCCGCCAGGGCGGCGCCGACGGCCACACAGGTCGCCAGGACCACCAGCCAGAGATGGGTACGCAAGAGGCTTCGCCCCTTGTCCGTCGAGCCGGTTCGCTTCATCGTCGGTCTCCCGTCCGTCGGAGCTCAGGGTGGGGGTCGTCGACCCGGGGCACGGCGCGCCCGGCGGCCACGATCGCCAGCAGCGCGAACAGCAGGTCGGCACTGCCGCGGTAGGTGATGTGGGGGTCGAAGATCATCAGGACCGACGTCGTGATGACGCCGGCGAAGGCGGCGAGCGCAGCCACGGACCAGTTCGTCGTCAGTGGCCGGCAGGCGTTCCAGGTGGTCGTGGCGCCGACCTGCACGAACCAGAGGTACGCCGCGAAGAGCGCCACGCCGCCGCCCCAGAGGAGCCACGTGTAGCCGCTCTCGATCCAGACGAAGCCGGTGCCCTGGTAGGCCACCACGACCCGCGCGGCCGGCCGCACGCCGAGCACCGGGTTCCAGCCGGAGAACAGCTGCGGCCAGAAGTAGGTCTCCAGGTTGGTCCACCGGGTGGTCCAGCTGATCGGCAGGCCTGACGGGCCCTGGAAGCCGGCCAGCCGGTGCGCGATGACCGGCCAGACCACGAAGGCGGCCGAGCCGAGCGCCACCGGGACGTAGCGCAGCAGGTCGAGCCGGCCCATCGCCAGGGCGACGCAGAAGGCCGCCACCAGGAACCCGAGGGCGCTGGAGAACTCCGCCGCCGCCAGCACGCCGAGGAGGCAGACGACCACGATGGCACCGAGCACGGGGCCGCGTCGGCGGTCCTTCCACCACAGCCCGACTGCGAGCGCGAGGTTCAAGATCATCAGGTCGGCCGTGGCCGCGGGCAGCGCCAGCGTCGAGCCGCCTCGTGGCTGCGCCAACGCGCCGGCATGGCCGAAGGGGACCCAGTAGGTCAGCAGCAGGCTGCGCACGCCCAGGAGGTCCAGCGCCTGCAGGAACCCGATGATCCCCACCACCGAGGCGGTGATCATCGACGCCCACAGGCACCAGCCGATCTCGCGCTCGGTCCGGACGGTGAGCCGCACGAGGAGGTAGAGGGCGAGGTACTTCCAGAGGACGATGGCATAGCTGATGTCGTCGGCCCCCACGGTCCGGCCGCGCAGGAGCATGAAGAAGATCGGGACCGCCGAGTTGGCGACGGCCATCAGCACCAGGGTGGCCTCGAGCCGACTGAGGTGGATCCGTGGCCGCCACCCGTTCGGCAGCCGGACGACGGCACGGAGCAGCAGGATCCCTCCCAGCAGGATCACCAGTGCCTCGTTGGGTCGCAGCGCCGGCACCAGCCGTCCGCGGTCGATCCCGGCCACGAGCGGGGTGATCGCGATGACCGCGACGGCGGCGAGGGCCGGCGTACGCCAGACGACGACGCCGACGACGAGCAGGACCACCAGGGCGGGGACGGTGGCCGGCGGGGCCACGACGGCCAGGACGCCGAGCACCGCGGCGACGCACCCGGTCGCGGCCGCCACCGCCAGCTCGGAGCCGGGGCGGTGCCTGCTTCGGGCAACGGCCATCGCTGTGGTCATGGGATCCCGACCTCCACCGGCGCACTGCGGCTCCGGAAGACCGAGCCGAGCCACGAGAGCTCAGGGGCGTGCAGGAGGGCCTGGGCGCCACCGAAGACCAGCGCCCCGCCGAGGCTCCCGACCACGACGGTGAGCAGGTAGCCGAGGCGGCCGGGCACGAGGTGGGGCACCGTGGCCACGACGGCCAGCACCGCGGGCAGCATCGCGACGGTCCCGACGAGGACGCGACCCAGGGCACGCAGGCAAGACCGCGCGACCTCCTGAGCGCCGGCGGTCATGGTCACGAACAGATGACCCGCGCCCACCAGGCAGCCCACGGCGTACGCCGCGCCCACCGCCCGGACCAGGGTGTCACCGGAGACCAGGGGTACGGCGAGCCCGATCAGGGCGAGGCAGACCACGGTCTGCACGGTCATCGACCGGAGTGGCCGGCGGGCGTCGTTGCGGGAGTAGGAGGCCTGGGTCGAGATGAAGAAGACCGCTGCGCCGGCCAGCCCGATCGAGAGCAGGGCCAGGGCTCCGGCGATCAGGTCGTACCCGTCCCCGGTCGCCATCGCGCCGACGCCGACGAGCCGGGCGATGGGCTGCGCCAGGACGACGTAGCCCACCGACGCCGGCACGATCAGGAACAGGGCGAGCATCACGGCTCGGGCGTAGGCGTCCCAGAAGGTCGCGAGGTCACCGCGGTGGTGCAGCCGTGCGAGGCGGGGCAGCGCGGCCAGCCCGACCGGGGTCGCGATCAGGGCGAGCGGCAGGAAGTAGAAGTTCAGGGCGATCTGCAGGGCAACGACCCCACCCGGCACCCGCGCCATGACGACGAGCATGGCCACCGTCTGGGTGGCGAGCAGGCCGGCCTGGGCCATCGACCGCATGGCCCGCGAGACGATGGCGCGCACCTCGGGGACGGCCCAGCCGCGCCCCGGCACCAGGTTGACGCCGCAGCGATGCGCGCCCCACCACTGCAGCCCTGCATGCAGGCCGACAGCGGCGGTCGCGCCGACGCCGAGCAGCAGGAGCTCGCCGCGCGGGACGGTGGCGCTCTCGTGGCCGACGCCGTACGTCGCGGCGCAGACGAGGAAGACCATGATCAGGCCGATGTTCTCCAGCGCCGGCGCGAATGCAGGGAGCGCGAACCGCCGGTGCGCGTACATCACGGCAGCGCCCGTGCCGGCGACGGCGTAGAGCATCACCTGGGGCGCGGTCAGTGCCGCCAGGACCGTGACCAGCCCGACCTGCTCGTCCGCGGTCGCCGCGGGGGTGCCGGCGGAGGTGATCTGCAGGAGCCAGGGGAGGCCGAGCACCATCAGCGGCAGCGTCATGGCACTGCCGATCAGGGCCACGCCGAGGAAGCCCCGTGCGATGCCGGGTACCTCGGCCGGGTCGCCGGCCACCAGGTGCCGCACGAGCGTCGGCACGAGCAGGGTGGCCACCATCGAGCCGGCGAGGAAGCCGTAGTAGATGAGGTTCGGGAGAGAGTTGGTGATCTGGAAGGCGTTGCCGAACGTGGTGGGGCCGAGGACCGCGCTGATCACGACCACCCGGGCGACGCCGGTCAGTCGGGCGAGCGCCGTCCCGCCGGACACCAGCATCGAGTCGCGGCTGGTCGTGTCGTCGGGATCCACCCGGTCTCGCGCTGGGCTCCGGGGGCCACCCTGCGACGAGGGGTCGCCGGCGGGGGAGCGAACCCGCCACATCAGCGGGCACCGCGGCCGAGGACTGCGGGCACAGTCCGCAGCAGGATCCGCAGGTCGACCAGGAAGCTGCGCTGCTCGACGTAGGCCACGTCCAGCTCGAGCCCCTGCAGCATCGTCAGGCGGTTGCGGCCACTCACCTGCCAGAGGCCGGTGAGCCCCGGGGCCACCAGGTAGCGCGGCGCGGCCCACGCCGGGAACAGCTCGGCCTCGAACGGCAGAGCCGGACGGGGGCCGACGAGAGTCATCTCGCCCTTGAGCACGTTGAGGAGCTGGGGCAGCTCGTCGATGCTGAGGCGGCGCAGGACCGCCCCGATGCGGGTGACCCGCGGGTCGTCCTCGAGCTTGTAGAGGCCGTCGTGCGCCTCCGCCTCGCCCGCCAGCAGGCTGCGGACGTAGTCGCGATGCGCCTGGTCGCTGGTGCCGGTCTGCATCGTCCGGAACTTCAGCATGCAGAAGGGCTCGCCCGCTCGACCCACCCGGGTCTGGCGGAACAGCACCGGTCCGGGGCTGGTCGACCTGACCAGGACGGCAGCCACGAGCAGGATCGGGGAGGTCAGCACCAGGAGGACGACCGCCAGCGCGACGTCGAGGAGGCGCTTGCCGAGCTCGTAGGCCCGCGTCGGGGTGCGTCGAGCCGGGGCAGCGGCTGGTGTCGCGTCCGGCACCAGCCGCTGGTCCTCTGCCGGGGCTGTCGGGGGCGAGCGCCGTGCACCCAGCGCATGCCCGTGCTGCCAGGAGCTCACGCGTCGGCCACCTGCCTCGCGCGGGCGCCGTAGCGCGCGGCGGAGCCCTGGTCGGGCACGACCCTCTCGCCGATGTCGAGCAGGTCGGCGACCCGTCCCCGCACACGGGCCGGGTTGCCGAACGCGACCGTCCCGGGCGGCAGGTCGTGGGTCACCACCGAGCCGGCGCCGACCAGGCACCCGTCCCCGATGCGCACGAACGGCAGCAGGGTGACGTTCACGCCGATCTGTGCCCCCGCGCCGATCAGCGGCCCCGACATCAGCCGCGCCGACTCCTCCTGGCCCGGGTAGAGGTCGTTGGCCACGGTGACGCCGGGGGCGAGGAAGGCGTCGTCCTGGATCTCGGTGTACTGCGCGACGTAGCAGTTGGTGTGGATCTTGACGCGGTCGCCGATGCGGCAGCCGTAGTCGACCACGCTGTTGCTCCAGATCGAGACGTCGTCCCCGATCTCGCACTCCTCCCGCACCACCACGTGATGGCCGGTCTGGAACCTCGCCCCGATACGGCTCCCCGCATAGAGCACGGTGCCGCTGCGCAGCCGGGCCTCGCTGCCCAGGAGGAAGTCGGCCACCGCGTCCCGGGAGCCGGCGTAGCCGATGCTGACGTCGCGGTCCGCCTCGAGACCCGGGCCGATGCTCCCCGCCTCAGCGAGCCTCCCCGATCGCAGGCCCTCGGCGGTCACCGGAGTCGCCTCCCGGCCACCCGGTTGACCGTCTCCGCCACCTGCCGGACGTCGTCCGCGGGCAGGTGGGGATACATCGGCAACGACAGCACCTCGTCGGCGGCGCGCTCGGCGACCGGCAGGGGGCCGTCGGCGTAGCGGCGGTAGGGCTGCATGAGGTGGCACGGCACCGGGTAGTGGATCCCGGTCGAGACACCGTGCTCCTCGAGCTGGCCGCGCACGCGCTCGCGCTCGGCGACCCGGACGACCGCCAGGTGGTGCACGCCGCGTCCGCCGGCCAGCCCCTCCACCCACGTCGCCCGATCGCGGTCGAGCAGCTCCTGGTAGAGCAGCGCGAGGTCCTGGCGGGTCCGGTTCCAGCCCTCGAGGTGGCGCAGCTTGGCGCTCAGCACGACGGCCTGGACGGCGTCCAGCCTGCTGTTGGTGCCGACGACGACGTGGCTGTGGTGGGTGCCCACCGCCCGGCCGTGGTCTCTCAGCGAGCGGAGGCGGTCGGCCAGCATCGGGTCGGAGGTGACCACGGCGCCCGCGTCGCCGAAGGCACCGAGGTTCTTGCCGGGATAGAAGCTGAAGCAGCCCGCCACCCCGTGGGCGCCGGCCCGCCGGGTGCCGAACGTCGCACCCTGCGCCTGCGCGGCGTCCTCGATGACGAGCAGCCCGTTCGCAGCGGCGTACTCCGTGATCGCGTCCATGTCGGGCATCTGCCCGTAGAGGTGCACCGCGATCACCGCCTTCGTCGACGGCAGCGTGACCGCGGCGATCGAGTCGACCGTGAGGAGGAGGGTGTCCGGGTCGACGTCCGCGAAGCGAGGAGTCGCGCCGGCAAGGACGACGGCCTCGACGGTGGCGACGAACGTGTTGGCGGGCACGACGACGGAGTCTCCGGGGCCGATCCCGAGGGCACGCAGCGTCAGGTGCAGGGCATCGGTGCCGTTGGCCATCCCGACGGCGTGCGACGTCCCGCAGAAGGCGGACAGCTCGTGCTCGAACGTGTCGACGACCTCGCCGCCGATGAAGGCACCCGAGTCGAGCAAGGCGCCCCAGCCGGTCAGCACGTCGTCGGCGACCGTGTCGGTCATGCCGCGCAGGTCCAGGAACGGCACCCGCGTGCGGACGACGGCGGTCACACCGACCCCCGCCGCACGAGCGTGTCACTCCCGTGCCCGGCTCCGAGCCCGTGCTGCAGGTTGCGCCTGACCTCCTCGATGAAGACCTCGCGGTGCTCCTTCATCGACAGCTGGGCGGCCTCGAGGACCTCGACCACCGCGAGGCCGTTCGCCCCGTCGGTGAGCGGCCGCATGCCGGTGAGCACGCAGTCGACG
>JAHEXO010000125.1 GCA_023252065.1 Nocardioides sp.
CCGCGGTAGCCCCAGTGAGCCGGGCGGTAGCGGTTCATCACGGCGCGGACGTAGGTGTTGTACAGGGCGGGGTCGGGGGCGCCGGTCGGCGTGCTCGCGGCGTACGACGGCGAGAGCCCGAGCACCAGCGTCACCTCGGTGCCGTTGGCGTGCGCGGCCCGGACGGCGGTGTCCAGGCGCGTCCAGTCAGGGGTGGCCATGGTCGGGAACAGGTCGCCCCACTGCGTGCCGGAGTCCCAGAGCCGGATCCCGCCCGTGCCCTTGCGGTGCAGGGAGTTCCAGTTGTAGTCGTGGACCCCGAACAGGTGACGGTCGACCTTGACCTTGATCACCTTCGCCCTGTGCGTCGTGGTGGGCGCAGCAGCGGAGAACGGCTGGTTGGCGTCCGCGCTCGCGTGCAGGGTGAGCACCGTGGTGGTGGCGAGTGCCAAGGCGGCGAGCATGCCGACGTTCCTGGCACCGCGTCGGGGGGACGACACGTGCATCTCTGTTCTCCGGTCGCGTGCTGGGTGGTGCGGGGTGGTCTGGGGGTCGAGCCGACTGCCAGTATCGAGACGCGGCGCCGTCGCCGCACGCAAATGCCGGGAAAGTGTCCGATCGGACGACCCGGGTGGCCCGTCCGGCACAATGCGCGGGTGCCTCGCCGTCCCCTCGTTGCCCAGGTGGTCGTCCTGGCCGGGCCCTCGGGGTCGGGGAAGTCGCGGCTGGCCGCCCACACCGGGCTGCCGGTGCTGCGGCTCGACGACTTCTACCGCAGCGGCGACGACCCCGGCCTGCCGCTGATCACCGACGGCGCGAACGCAGGCCTCGTCGACTGGGACGACCCTCGCTCCTGGCACACCGACGAGGCGGTCAGCGCGATCTGCGACCTGGCGCGGACCGGCCGGACCGTCGCCCCTCTCTACGACATCGCCCGCAACGGCACCAGCGGCACCCACGAGGTCGACGTCACCGGCTTCCCGCTCTTCGTGGCCGAGGGGATCTTCGCCCAGGAGGTCGTCGAGGCGTGCCGCTCCGAAGGCGTCCTGGCTGCCGCGCTCTGCCTGAACCAGTACCCGCTGGTGACATTCTGGCGGCGGCTCACCCGCGACCTGCGCGAGCACCGCAAACCGCCGCTGGTGCTCCTACGGCGGGGCTGGGCGCTCCTGCGCGACCAGCGTCGGGTCGTCGCCGACGCGCAGGCCCACGGGTGCGAGGTCGTGTCGGCCCACCAGGCCGCCGAGCGGATCCGCTCACTCAGGCGGGGGTAGCCAGACCTGCCACGGCCGGCCGCCCTCAGCCCACCATCATCGCGGCGTAGCCGGGCTTGATCACCTGCTCGATGATCGCGAGCCGCTCGTCGAAGGGCAGGAAGGCGGACTTCATGGCGTTGATGGCGAACCAGCGCAGGTCGGGCAGCCCGTAGCCGAAGGCGTCCACCAGCGCCGCGAGCTCGCTGGTCATGGAGGTCCTGCTCATCAGCCGGTTGTCGGTGTTGACCGTCACCCGGAACCGGAGGCGGGTGAGCAAGCCGATCGGGTGCTCGGCGATGGAGGCCGCGGCGCCGGTCTGGACGTTCGAGGCGGGGGCGAGCTCGAGGGGGATGCGCTTGTCGCGGACGTAGGCCGCGAGCCGACCGAGCCGGACCTCGCCCTCGTCGTCGACGGTGATGTCGTCGACGATCCGGACCCCGTGGCCGAGCCGGTCCGCGCCGCACCACTGGATCGCCTCCCAGATCGACGGCAGCCCGAAGGCCTCGCCGGCATGGATGGTGAAGTGGAAGTTCTGCCGCTGGAGGTACTCGAACGCGTCCAGGTGCCGGGTGGGAGGATAGCCGGCCTCGGCGCCGGCGATGTCGAAGCCGACCACTCCGCGGTCGCGCCAGGCCACGGACAGCTCGGCGATCTCCCGCGAGCGGGCCTGGTGCCGCATCGCGGTCAGCAGCTGGCGGACGACGATCCGCCCGCCGGCCGCCGCCATGCCGGCCGCGAAGCCGGACTGCACGGCCTCGACGACCTCGTCCAGAGCCAGTCCGGTCTCGACGTGCTGCTCGGGGGCGAAGCGCACCTCGGCGTACACGACACCGTCGTCGGCGAGGTCCTCGACGCACTCGCGGGCCACCCGCTCGAGCGCCTCCGGCGTCTGCATGACGCCGACCGTGTGGTCGAAGGTCTCGAGGTAGCGCACCAGCGACCCGGAGTCGGCCGACTCGGCGAACCAGCGGGCGAGCGAGTCCGCGTCGGAGGCCGGCAGCGCATGACCGACCTGGTCGGCGAGCTCGAGCACGGTCTGCGGCCGGAGCCCGCCGTCGAGGTGGTCGTGGAGGAGGACCTTGGGGGCCCGGCGGATCTCCTCACGAGTAGGTTCTGACATGGCCCGATCCTTCCAGACGCCGACATCCCAGGAGAGCCCGCATGCGCGTCCTCGACGACCTCGACGAGCTGCCCGGCCTGACCGGCGAGCTGCTCGGCACCAGCGACTGGCTGGAGATCGACCAGGACCGGGTGAACCGGTTCGCCGACGCCACCGGCGACCACCAGTGGATCCACGTCGACCTCGAGCGGGCTGCAGCCGGGCCGTTCGGGGGCACGATCGCCCACGGGTACCTGACCTTGTCGCTGCTGCCCTACCTCGGCGCCCAGGTCTTCGCGCTCGAGACGCCCGGCGCCAAGCTCAACTACGGCGTGAACAAGGTCCGCTTCCCCCACCCCGTGCGGGTCGGCTCCCGCATCCGCAACCACGTCACCATGGGCGAGGTCACCGACCTGCCCGCCGGCACCCAGCTCACCTTGCGGCACACGATCGAGATCGAGGGCCAGGACAAGCCCGCCTGCGTCGCCGAGACCGTCGTCCTGCTCGTCGCCGCCGGTTGAGCAGGACCTACGGGGCCCGCCGCTGGTCGAGGACGGACTACGGAGCCGACGGCTGCTGCACCAGCACCCACGCGAGGCGGGTGGAAGCTGCGCAGGAACTGCCACCGGACCGGTCCATTCTCAGATCGCGGACCGCGCGGCGGCAGAGGCCAAGGTCACCCCCGGGCGGGTCAGGAGATGCGGTCGAGCACCAGAGGCGTCGGCTCGTACGATGCGGCGTCGCCCACGTCGTACCCGCCCGCGAGGGCGTCGAGCGCCCGCTCGAAGCGCTCCTCGTCGTCGCTGAGGAGCGTGAACAGCGGCTCTCCCTCGCCTACGGCGTCGCCCGGGCGCGCGTACCAGACGACGCCGGCACCGGCCTGGACGGCGTCCTCCTTGCGGGCTCGTCCGGCTCCGAGCCGCCAGGCGGCGAGCCCGACCGCCATCGCGTCGAGCCGGGTGAGCACCCCCGAGGAGGGCGCCGTCACGACGTGCGACTCGCGCGCGGTCGGCAGCGCTGCGGCCGGGTCGCCACCCTGCGCCGAGATCATCGCCCGCCAGGCGTCCATCGCCGAGCCGTCGGCGAGCTTCTCGGCCGGGTCGACGTCGGGCCGGCCCGCCCCGGCCAGCATCTCGCGAGCAAGCGCGAGGGTGAGCTCGACGACGTCGGCCGGTCCACCGCCGGCCAGCACGTCGACCGACTCCTGCACCTCGACGGCGTTGCCCGCGGTCAGTCCGAGCGGCGTCGACATGTCGGTGAGCAGGGCGACCGTGTGGACCCCGGCGTCCTGGCCGAGCGCCACCATCGTCGAGGCCAGCTCGCGGGCGTCGTCGACGGTCCGCATGAAGGCACCAGTGCCGACCTTGACGTCGAGCACCAGCGAGCCGGTGCCCTCCGCGATCTTCTTCGACATGATCGACGAGGCGATCAACGGGATCGCCGGCACGGTGCCGGTGACGTCGCGCAGGGCGTAGAGCTTCTTGTCCGCGGGCGCGAGGCCGTCGCCCGCGGCGCAGATCACCGCACCGACCGACTCCAGCTGCGCCAGCATCTCCTCGTTGGACAGCGTGGCCCGCCACCCCGGGACCGCCGCGAGCTTGTCGAGGGTGCCACCGGTGTGGCCGAGCCCGCGACCGCTCAGCTGAGGCACGGCGACCCCGCACGCAGCCACCAGCGGAGCCAGCGGCAGCGTGATCTTGTCGCCGACACCACCCGTGGAGTGCTTGTCGGCCGTCGGTCGCGACAGCGACGAGAAGTCCATCCGCTCACCGGAGGCGATCATCGCGCGGGTCCAGGTGGAGATCTCGCGGCGGTTCATCCCGTTGAGCAGGATCGCCATCGCCAGCGCCGACATCTGCTCGTCGGCGACCTCGCCTCGCGTGTAGGCGGCCACCACCCAGTCGATCTGGCTGTCGGTGAGCTCACCTCGGTCTCGCTTGGCCCCGATCACCTCGACCGCGTCGTGTCCCGCCATGCGCGGCACCCTAGCCGGAGACCGGCACCGAGCGGTTGCCGCGCAGCACGAACGTCCCGCGCGAGACCGGCGCGCCGGCGAGGGCCAGGTCGGGGAACCGGTCGAACAGCGCCGCGACCGACTCGGCGAGCTCCATCCGGGCCAGCGGTGCGCCCAGGCAGAAGTGCACGCCCACGCCGAAGGCCAGGTGGGGGTTGGGGTCCCGCGCGACGTCGAAGGTGTCGGCGTCGGCGAAGACGACCGGGTCGCGGTTGGCGGCGCCGAGGAGGGCGGCGATCTTCTTTCCCGGCTCGACCACGACGCCGCCGACCTCGACCGGTGCGACCGCGGTGCGCTCGAACAGCTGGAGAGCGGAGTCGAAGCGGAGCATCTCCTCCACCGTCAACGCCACGTCCTCCCCCGGCCGGAGCCCCCGCGCCAGCATCGCGGCCAGGCCGTTGCCGAAGACGTTGACCGACGCCTCGTGTCCTGCGTTGAGCAGCAGCACCGCCGAGGCCACGACCTCGTCCGCGGACAGCTCGGTGGCGACCAGGTCGCTGACCAGGTCGTCACGCGGCTCGCGCCGCCGGTCGTCGGCGATGCCGCGCACCAGGGCGGCGAAGTCGGTGGCCGCGGCGACGGCCTCGTCGACCACCCCCGCCGACGGGGACGGCTCGTACATCCGCTCGATCGCCTGCGACCAACGGCGCAGGTCGGGCGCGTGCTCGCGCGGGACGCCGAGCAGCTCGGCGATGACCAGCACCGGCAGCGGCTCGGCGTAGTCCTCGACCGCGTCGAACCCGGCCGGGTCGACGGCGTCGAGGAGCTCTGCGGCCAGCGCCTGCACCCGAGGCCGCAGCCGCTCGATGTGTCCCCGGTTGAACGCCGCGGCGACCGGGCGGCGGAGCCGGGTGTGCTCGGGTGGCTCGTTCTCCATCATCTGGTTGCGGTGGAGCAGGTTGAACGGCTCGAGGTACGACGCGGGCTCGCGGTCGCGCCACAAGCGCTGGAGGTCGCGGGTGCGCTGCACCTTCGACGCGCTCGGGTGGTCGAAGGTCAGGTAGACGCCCGACGGCTCGTGCCAGGCCACCGGCGCGCGCCGGCGTTCCTCGGCGAAGAACGGGTAGGGATCCGCGACGAACGCGGGATCGCCCAGGTCAAGCGAGGTTGTCGGGACCGAACGCATCCGGGAGCACCTCGTCCATCCGCTTCACACCGGAGCCGGTCATCAGCTCCATCGTCGGGCCGCCGTTCTCGAACAGGAGCTGCCGGCAGCGTCCGCACGGCATGATCACCGTGCCGTCGCGGTCGACGCACACGACGTGGGTCAGCCGACCGCCACCGGAGCGATGGAGCTCGGAGACCATCCCGCACTCGGCGCACAGGCCCACGCCGTAGGCGGCGTTCTCGACGTTGCACCCCGACACGACCCGGCCGTCGTCGACCCGGCCCGCTGCACCCACGGAGTAGTGGGAGTAGGGGGCATAGGCGTGCCGCATCGCCTCGACGGCCTCGCTGCGCAGGGCCTCCCACTCGTCCCGGGTCGTCAACCTGCCGAGCCTTTCCGATAGACCTGTCCGTCTGCTGCGGGCATGCGCAGCCGTTGGGTGGCCAGCGACAGCACGAGCAGCGTGGCGACATAGGGGGTCATGCCGGTGAACTCCCGCGGCACGGTGTCGGTGAGCAGGAACCACGCGAGGAAGCCGGCCCCGAGCAGCCCGATCACGATGGCGGAGGTGCGGGCCCCCTTGTAGAGCCGGTAGCCGGCGTAGGCCAGCAGCCCGATCGCGACCAGCAGCAGGAGTGCGTGCACGGCCGAGGGCGTGCGCAGCCGGAGCGCGTCGGTGTAGCCGAACATCAGCGACGCCCCGACCGTGCCGAGCGGCATCCAGTTGCCGAAGATCATCGCCGCCAGGCCGATGTAGCCGCGGCCGCCGGCCTGGTTGGTGACGAAGCCGCTGGAGGCGACCAGGGCCAGGAACGCGCCGCCCAGGCCGGCCAGCGACCCCGAGACCAGCACCGCGATGTACTTGTAGCGGTAGACGTTGACGCCGAGGGACTCCGCGGCCGCCGGGCTCTCCCCGCACGAGCGCAGGCGGAGCCCGAACGACGTGTGCCAGAGCAGCCAGGCCGTCAGCGCCACGATGATCGCGATGAGGATCGTCATGGCCGAGACCTTGGTGGTCAGCGCCGCGAAGAACCCGGCGACGTCGGAGACCACGAACCAGTGCTTCTCGTTGACCGACGTCAAGCCGCCCGACAACCCGGGGAACGTGACGTAGGGCAGCGGGTCGAGGCCGGTGAGCTGGCGCGGGCCGCCGTTCTGGAGGTCGGTGAAGTAGGCCTCCGCGAGGTACTGCGTCGCGCCCAGGGCGATGATGTTGATCGCGACCCCGGACACGATGTGGTCGACGCCGAACGTGATCGTGGCCAGGCCGTGCAGCAGGCCGCCGAGGGCGCCCAGCGCCGCCGCGCCGATCAGCCCGGCCCACGGGCCGTACCAGTAGGTGAAGTAGGCCGCACCCCAGGTGCCCAGCAGCATCTGGCCCTCGA
>JAHEXO010000002.1 GCA_023252065.1 Nocardioides sp.
GCACGGTCGGCCTGGCCGACGTCGAGCAGGACCACGCGGCCGACCTGGCAGCGCAGGGGCGGTACGGCGTGAGCTACCAGCGGTACTGGGTCGACGAGGAGAACGGGAAGATCTTCTGCCTGGTGGAGGCACCCGACGCCGAGGCGGCCGAGAGCGTCCACCGCGAGGCCCACGGGCTGGTGGCGGACGCGATCTTCGCCGTCGCGGAAGGCTCCTGAGCGAGCCCGGCGCTGGAGGCCGACCGGTTTCGAGACGCTCGTCGCCCGAGCTCCTCGACCAGCGACCGCTGGTTGAGGAGGCCGCTCTGCGGCCGTCTCGAAACCGAGGTCACCGCGTCCGGCTCAGGCCGCCGGGCCCTTGGTCCGCACGTCGGCGACCTGGCTCATCGCCTCACGCAGCTCGGTGAGCCAGTCGTCCTCGTGCTGCGCTACCAGCCGGACACACCACGCCAGCGCGTCGGCGCGGCTCCGCGCCACACCGGCGTCGACGAGGGTGTCGAGCACCTGCCGCTGCGGCTGCCGCAGCCGGGTCATGGTCGGCGACGCGAGGTGGGTGAACAGCTCCTCGTGGTCGCCGATCGAGACGCCCCAGCTGACCGTCCGCTCGTAGCGACGCTGCGCCTCGCGGGCGATCGCCATCCGCTGCTCTCGGGTGTCCTCGCGGAACGCGCTCGCGCGCCCCGCCCGCGCCTCGGCGGTCTCGGCGTCGGTCTCGCCGGCCTCGACGTCGGGGAGGTGGAGCGTCACCACGATCTCGTCGCGGTCGACGCTGATGTCGGCAGGGGAGTCCTGCCACTCCTGCGGGAGACGGCCGGAGAACCAGCCTCGCACCCGCTCCATCGCTTCGTTCGTAATCATGATTACATCATTACACGAGGCTTCAAGGCCTCGCCCGGACGCAGCCGTCAGGCGGTGGCGGCGAACGCCTCGGCCACGACGTCGAACGCCTCCTCGAGCAGCTCGTCGCTGATCGACAGGGGCGGGAGGAAGCGGAAGACGTTGCCCCAGGTGCCACAGGTCAGGGTGACGACGCCGTTGCTGTGGCAGTACGACGAGACCGCGGACGCGCGGGCGGCGTCGGGCTCGAGGGTGCCGGGCTTGCACAGCTCGATCGCCATCATCGCGCCGCGGCCGCGGATGTCGGCGATGACGTCGTGGGCGGCGGCGATCGCGTCGAGCCGGCGGCGGATCAGCGACTCGACGGCGCGGGCCCGTGCGCGGAGGTCGTGGGAGCGCATCTCGTCGATCGCGCCCAGCGCGGCGGCGCAGGCGATCGGGTTGCCGCCGTAGGTGCCGCCGAGGCCACCCACGTGCACGGCGTCCATCACCTCGGCCCGCCCGGTGACCGCGGCGAGCGGGAGGCCGCCCGCGATGCCCTTGGCGGTCGTGATCAGGTCGGGCACGACGCCCTCGTGGTCGCAGGCGAACCACTCGCCGGTGCGGCAGAAGCCGCTCTGGATCTCGTCGGCGACGTACAGCACGTCGTTGTCGCGGCACCACGCGGCGATCGCCGGCAGAAAGCCCTCGGCCGGCACGACGAACCCGCCCTCGCCGAGGATCGGCTCGATCACGACGCAGGCCAGGTTGGCGGCGCCGACCTGCTTGTCGAGCTGGTCGATGGCGCGAGCCGCGGCGTCCTCACCCTTGATCCCCGCGGTCTCGCGGAAGGGGTAGGACATCGGCAGCCGGTAGATCTCGCCGGCGAACGGCCCGAAGCCGAACTTGTACGGCATCGCCTTCGCCGTCATCGCCATCGTCAGGTTCGTGCGGCCGTGGTAGGCGTGGTCGAAGACGGCCACCGCGTCCTTGCCGGTCGCCACGCGGGCGATCTTCACGGCGTTCTCGACCGCCTCGGCACCGGAGTTGAACAGCGCCGACTTCTTGGCGTGGTCACCCGGGGTGAGCTCGGCCAGGGCCTCGCAGACGTCGACGTAGCCGTCGTAGGGCGTGACCATGAAGCAGGTGTGGGTGAACGCCGCCACCTGGGCCTGCACCCGCGAGACGACCCCGTCGGCAGCGTTGCCGACGGTGGTGACCGCGATGCCGGAGCCGAGGTCGATCAGCGAGTTGCCGTCGGCGTCGAGCAGGATCCCGCCTCCGGCGGCCTCGACGAAGAACGGCAGCGTCGTGCCGACCCCGTCCGCGACGTACTGCTTCTTGCGGGCCAGCTTCTCCTGGGAGACGGGGCCGGGGATCGCGGTGACCAGGTTGCGGCGCTGGGCGACGGCGGCGCCGCCGACGGTGGTGGTGCTCATGCCCACAGCCTAAGACCCGCAG
>JAHEXO010000126.1 GCA_023252065.1 Nocardioides sp.
CGACCACGCCGTCGGGCTGGTCGGCCTGCTGGTGCGTCGTCACCTGCTGCTCGCGGAGACCGCCACGACCCGCGACCCTGAAGACCCCGCCACCGCAGCCCATCTCGCAGAGACGCTGCAGGACGCGGAGGTGCTCTCGTTGCTGCTCACCCTCACCGAGGCCGACGCGCTCGCCACCTCACCGAAGGCGTGGACGGCCTGGCGGGCCGGGCTGGTCCGGCAGGTGGCGGCCCGGACGGCTGCCCTGCTCGGCGGTCCGGCCGACCCCGAGGGCGGGCACGAGGCGCTCGACGTACCGCGCGAGGTCTGCAAGGGCGGCGTCTCGATCCGGGTCGTCCCGGTCGACGGCGGTGCCCGCGTCACGGTGCTCGCGCGCGACCGGGTCGGGCTGCTCGCCGACGCGGCTGCGCTGTTCGCCCTCCAACGGGCCTCGGTCCGCAGCGCCCGTGCGTGGGCGCAGGACGACGTCGGCGTCTCGGTGTGGGAGGTCTCCGAGGAGCACCTCGACGAGGCCGTCCTGCGCAACCGGTTCGACGCCATCGTCGCCGGGCGGGTCGATCCGGCCGCACGGCTGAAGGGCGATCCGGTCAAGATCGCGCCCTCGGTCGTCGTACGTCCTGAGGCGTCGGCGCGGGCCACCGTCCTCGAGGTGCGCACCGCCGACCGCCCCGGCGTCGTGCACCAGGTGTGCTCGGCCCTGGCCGACCTCGACCTCACCGTCCGGTCCGCCCACGTCGACACCCTCGGTCCGCAGGCGGTCGACGTCTTCTACGTCCAGGAGGCCCACGCCGGCGCCCTGTCCGACACCCGCGCCGCCGAGGCCGCCCACGCCGTCCGTGCGGCCCTTTCCGGGTAGTCCGTGACAAACAGCAGGTGGGTCGAGCGGGACGGTGACTGACGATCGTCACGGACTACCGGCATGGCCCAACCCTCGGGTACGCCGCGACAAGACGCGCGGAGTCGGGACCGGCGGGGACGCCCGGTTAGGCTGGAGCCTCCGCACGACCACCTCAGGACCCACCCAAGGACCGACTTGTTCGCCACGCTCTCCGACCGGCTCGCCGAGACCTTCAAGAACCTCCGCGGCAAGGGTCGCCTCTCCGAGGCCGACATCGACGCGACCGCGCGCGAGATCCGGATCGCGCTGCTCGAGGCCGACGTCGCGCTGCCGGTGGTCCGTGAGTTCGTCGACGCGGTCAAGGAGCGTGCCCGTGGCGAGGAGGTCAGCCAGGCGCTGAACCCCGCCCAGCAGGTCGTCAAGATCGTCAACGACGAGCTCGTCGAGATCCTCGGCGGCGAGACCCGGCGGCTGCGCTACGCCAAGCAGCCCCCGACCGTGATCATGCTGGCCGGCCTCCAGGGTGCGGGCAAGACCACCCTGGCCGCCAAGCTCGCGCTGTGGCTCAAGGAGCAGGGCAAGCAGCCGATGCTGGTCGCGGCCGACCTCCAGCGCCCCAACGCCGTCAACCAGCTCCAGGTCAACGGCGAGCGCGCCGGCGTGCCGGTCTTCGCGCCCGAGCCCGGCAACGGCGTCGGCGACCCGGTCGCCGTCGCCCGCGAGTCGATCGCCGAGGCCCGCCGCAAGCTCTACGACGTCGTCATCGTCGACACGGCCGGCCGCCTCGGCGTCGACGCCGAGATGATGCAGCAGGCCGCCGACATCCGCGACGCCGTCGAGCCCGACGAGATCCTCTACGTCGTCGACGCGATGATCGGCCAAGACGCCGTCACGACCGCGCAGGCGTTCCTCGACGGCGTCGGCTACGACGGTGTGGTCCTCACCAAGCTCGACGGTGACGCCCGCGGTGGTGCCGCGCTGTCGATCCGCGGCGTCACCGGCAAGCCGGTGATGTTCGCGTCGGCCGGCGAGAAGCTCACCGACTTCGACGTCTTCCACCCCGACCGCATGGCCTCACGGATCCTCGACATGGGTGACGTGATGACCCTGATCGAGCAGGCCGAGAAGACCTTCGACCAGGAGCAGGCGCTCAAGGCCGCGCAGAAGCTGACCACCGGCGGCGACTTCACCCTCGACGACTTCCTCGAGCAGATGCAGCAGGTCCGCAAGCTCGGCTCGATGTCGAAGATCATGGGGATGCTGCCCGGGATGGGCCAGTTCCGTGACCAGCTCGAGAACTTCGACGAGCGCGAGATCGACCGGATCCAGGCGATCATCCAGTCGATGACGCCGGCCGAGCGGGCCAACCCGAAGATGATCGACGGCTCCCGTCGCGCGCGGATCGCACGCGGCTCGGGCCGTCAGGTCTCCGACGTCAACAACCTCGTCGACCGGTTCTTCGAGGCCCGCAAGATGATGAGCTCCTTCGCCAAGGGCGGCATGCCCGGGGTGCCTGGGATGCCCGGCGTGGCCGGAGGTGGCAAGCGCGGACGCGCCAAGCAGGCCGCCAAGAACAAGCCCGGCAAGGGCCGCCGCGTCAGTGGCAACCCCGCGAAGGCCGCCCAGCAGGCCAAGGCCGCGGAGGAGAAGGTGGCGTCCGGCAACCCGTTCGGCAACCCCGACGGCGAGGAGATCGACTACGAGAAGGCCGCGGCTGCTCTCGACCTTCCGAAGGACTTCTCGAAGTACCTCAAGTGAGCTCCCGGTGAAGGTGCTGGTCGTCGACGGCGCCAACGTCGTGGGTGCGCGTCCCGACGGCTGGTGGAAGGACCGCGCCGGAGCCGCACGCCGGCTGCACGAGCAGCTGGTCACCGCCGACATCGATGGCGAGATCGTGCTGGTGCTCGAGGGCGAGGCCAAGCGTGGTGTCCCGGCCGGGCGAGACGGCCACGTGACCGTCGTCCACGCCCCGCAGGACGGCGACGCCGAGATCGTCCGGCGGGCCCACAAGGCAGCCGACGCCGGTCACGAGGTCACCGTGGTCACCGCCGACCGGCTGCTCGCCGCCCGGGTCGCCAAGGCGGGCCCCACCGTCGGCCCGACCTGGTTGCTCGACCGCCTGGACTGACCGGGTCGAGACTGGGCCCATGACCGGACCCCGGGCCGCCGCCGGTCTCGGGCTGCTGCTGCTGGCCGCCTGCGGCTCGGGCTCGTCGTCGTGCCCGCCTCCGTCGGCCTCGTGTGCCGACCTCCTGCTGAGCGGGCACGGGTATCGCGCCTACCGGACGATCACGCCGCCACCCGGCGGCCCGGGCGCCCTGCAGGAGGTCGGCGACGCGACGTACCCCGCCTGCAACGTCTGCGACGACCCCTTCAACGGCACCAGCAGCACCGATGTCTGGCACCTCCCGGGCGTTGGTCTCGGCACGGCCGTCCTGGGCTACCGGGAGGGCACGACCGGCGTCTTCGTGGTCTACGTCCGCCAGGGAGTCGATCCCACGACGCTCCACCTCCGGGGCTGGGCCGCGCGATAGCGGACCGATCCTGTCCGCATGTCCTCCTAGCGTCGTTCGCATGACGACCACCACGCTCCCGTCCCGCCCCACCGTCGAGTGGCCCGTGCGCGGCCGGTTCGACCTCCGCCAGTCCATCGGCTTCGCGTTCGGCTCGCGCTCGGCCGGCGCCGGCGACACGATGCGGCTCGCCTTCGTCCTCGACGGGTACGCCGCTCAGGCCGGCGTCGCCGTCACCCAGCCGGCGTCCGACCTCGTGCGGTTCGACGTGGTCGGCGACGTCGACCCCGAGCTGGCGGCGGGCCAGGCCGCCCGCATCCTCTCCCTCGACGAGGACGCCACCGGCTACGACCGCATGGTCGACGCCGACCCGCTCCTCCGCGAGGCCTACGCCCTGCGGCCCGGTCTGCGGCCGCCGCTGTCCGCCTCCGCCTACGAGGCGCTGGTCTGGGCGGTGCTCTCGGCCCGTCGCCCGGTCGTGATGATGCGCGAGGTCCGCGAGCGGCTGGCGCGGACCCACGGCACGGTGCTCGACGTCGCGGGCGAGGCGGTCGCGGCGCTGCCGACGCCCCAGCAGCTGCTGCAGATCACCTCGTTCCCCGGTATCCCCGACCTGAAGCTGCGCCGCATGCACGGCGTCGCGGCCGCCGCGCTGGCCGGCGAGCTCGACACCGAGACGCTCCGGATTCGCGACGTCGACGAGGTGGGCGTCGCCCTGCGCAGGCTCGAGGGGATCGGGCCGTTCTACGCCGAGCTGGTCACGATGCGCACCCTCGGCCACACCGACGTGCTCCCGACCACCGAGCCCCGGGTGGTCGCCGCGACGGCCCACCGGCTCGGTCGGGAGCAGCTCAGCGTCACCGACTTCGCCGAGGTGGCGCAGGCCTGGCGGCCGTGGCGCAGCTGGGCCTGCGTCGCCCTCCGCGCCGCAGCCTGACGCCTCGTGGCCCGAGCCCGCCGAGACGGGCTCACGCCGTCTCAGCGGCGCGGATGATCGCCAGCGACAGGGCGCCCATCAGCTCGGCCCGGCCGCCGAAGTGCCCCGACACCACCTCGCAGGACGCGGCTGCCTCGGGGTGGGCGTAGCGGTCGATGCCGATCCGGATCGCGGAGACCAGCGTGGGGGAGGCGCCCAACGAGCCGCCGATCACGACGACCCCCGGGTTGAGGGTCGTGCAGAGGGAGGCCAGCACCCGGCCGGTGGTGTGGCCGGCGTCGGTGAGCACCCGTCGTACGGCGGGCTCGCCGGCGGCGTCGAGCGTCAGCAGGTGCGGCAGGTCCAGGTCGTCGCCGTAGACCGGCCGCAGGAGCTCGAGCAGCCGTCGGCTCGACACCTCGCTCTCCAGGCAGCCGCGGCTGCCGCAGCGGCAGACCGGCCCGTCCTCACGGGCGTGGACGTGGCCGACCTCCCCGGCCAGACCCACCGCGCCGCGGTGCAGGCGGCCGCCGAGCACCAGGCCGGCTCCGACCCCGCTGGCGAGCTTGATGTAGAGCACGTCGGCATAGCCGCGGGCAGCGCCGTGCTGGTGCTCGGCCATCGCGCCGAGGTTGGCGTCGTTGTCGACCACGACAGGCAGATCGAGGCGCCGGCTCAGCTCGTCGGCCGGGGCGAGCTCGTGCCAGCCGGGCAGTACCGCCTGGTCGACCCGCGCCGAGCGGCGGTCGATGGGGCCGGGCACGCACAGACCGACGCCGAGCAGGTCGGCGGCGGGCACCCCAGCCTGCGCAGCCGCACGTCGTACGAGGTCGGCGGCGATGTCGAGCGTGCCCTCGCCATGGGGGTCGGCGTCCATCTCCGCCTCGATCTCGGCCTTGATGGCGGCGCCTCGGTCGGAGACCGCCACCCGCACGTGTCGGTGGCCGATGTCGACGCCTGCCACGCCACCGGGGCGAACGGCCAGCGCGATCAGCAGCGGCGGACGCCCGCTCCCGCCCTTGTACGGCGTGCCCCGGTCGTCGGTCTCGACGACGACGCCGCTCTCGAGCAGCTCGGCGACGAGACTGGACACGGTGGTGCGGGACAGGCCCGACCCACGGGCGAGGTCGGCCCGGCTCTGCGGACCACCCGACCCCAGCAGGGCCGTGATCGCGCGCAGGTTGGAGGTGCGCAGCTGAGCGAGGGAGTGGCCGGGCACCGAGCCAGGGTACGGACATTCGTCCTGGAGGTGGACTAATCCCTCGCGAATTCCTCAGGGCCGGTTCGGTCAGACCGGGCCGGCCTCGTCGGCACCCTTGTGGGCGCGTTGGCTCACACCCTCGCTCACACCCATGGCCTCGAGGTCGGCCTCGGCCACGGGGTGCGGGGGCACGGCCTCGAGGTGGTGGGTGCGGACCGCCGCGAAGGTCCAGATCTTGTTGAGCACGAACGACAGCGGGGTCACCACCATGATCACGATCAGCTGCGCCCAGTAGAGCCGCGTCCGCAGCCCGCTGGTGTCGTCGAGCGGGTCGGTGGGCAGCGCGATCGGTGAGCCGTGGTGCATCAGCAGCGTGAGCAGGACCAGCCCGATCGCCTGGCCGAGCAGCCCGACGGCGAGGAACGGCCAGTACTCCTTCCACCACCGCGCGTGCTGGGTGCTGCGGAAGGTCCACATCCGGTTGAGCTGGAAGTTCCAGAGGTTGGCGACGAGGAACGCCACGGTCGAGTAGCCGTGGTACCAGCGCACGTGGAACGCAGTGAGGGGGATGCCGAACATCGCCTGCTCGGGTTGGGGGCCCATCCGCTTGACCAGCACCAGGACCGCCAGGTTGACCACGACGCCGGTGCCGCCGACGACCGCGAAACGCGCGAACTGTGCGGCGTTGCGGCGGTAGCGCTCGGGCGTCCACGTCACAGTCGGGCACCTTAGCCGCCGCCTCCACACCCTTCGTCCCCCACTCCCACCGTGCGCCGCGCCGTACGGCGGCCGGGCCGGTAGCGTCCGACTCGTGAGTGTCCTTCGATTCCGCGGCCCGGTCCTGCCCGACGGTGAGCCCCGTGACCTCTACGTCGTCGACGGTCGGGTCACCCTCGAGCCACAGCCCGGCGCCGAGACCGCCGCCGAGGGCTGGATCGTGCCCGGCCTCGTCGACGCGCACTGCCACATCGGGCTCGACGGCCACGGTGCGGTGGACGACGCCACCACCGAGGAGCAGGCGTTGGCCGACCGCGACGCCGGGGCGCTCCTGCTGCGCGACTGCGGCTCGCCCGCCGACACCCGCTGGGTCCACGACCGCGACGACCTGCCGCGGCTGATCCGGTGCGGTCGACACCTGGCCCGCACGCGGCGCTACATCCGCAACTTCGCCCACGAGGTCGAGCCCGCAGACCTCGTCGCCCACGTCGCCGCGGAGGCGAAGGGCGGCGACGGGTGGGTGAAGCTGGTGGGTGACTGGATCTCCCGCGACACCGGCGACCTCGCCCCGTCGTTCCCGGCCGAGACCT
>JAHEXO010000127.1:0-2407 GCA_023252065.1 Nocardioides sp.
GCCCGGCCGAACTCTGACGGCTCGCCCGACCGGCCCAGCGGGATCACCGGCGCGCCGCCGCCGAGCGCGTCGAGCTCGGCGAGCCGTACAGTCCTGACCCGACCCGGGAGCAGGCCGTTGACCCGCACCCCGCGGGGGCCCACCTCGTCGGCGAGCTGCTTGGCGATCATCGCCAGCCCGGGGCGGAGCCCGTTGGACACGGCCATCGCGCTGAGCGGCGCCCGGACGCTGGTGGACAGCACGAACGCGATCGCGCCGCCCTCCCCGAGGGCGTCCGCGACCTCCCGCGCCAGCCGTACCGCCCCCAGGAAGACGCTGTGGAACGACGACACCCAGTCGTCGTCGCTGATCTCGGACACCCGGCCCACAGGCGGCCCGCCGACGCTGATCAGGGCTCCGTCGACCCGCCCCCAGCGGTGGTGGGCCTCCGCGATGAGGCGCCCCGGCGTCTGTGGGTCGGCGTTGTCCGCCACGAGGTACGACGCGTGGTCGCGGCCCAGCTCGTCGACCGCCGCAGCTAGTGACTCCTCCGTGCGGCCGGACACGACGACGCGTGCACCCTCGGCCACGAGGACGTCCGCGGTCGCCCGACCGAGCCCCCGGCCGCCGCCGGTGACGAGGTAGACGCGGTCGCTGAGTCCGAGGTCCATGCCTCCACCCTGCCAGGGGTCAGTCGTCGACGGCGGTGACCAGCGAGCGGGACTCGGGGAGGAACTGGGTGCGGTAGAGGTCGGCGTAGAGGCCGCCCTGGGCGAGCAGCTCGGCGTGGGTGCCGCGCTGGGCGATCCGGCCGCGCTCGACGACGAGGATCGCGTCGGCGTCGCGCACGGTGGAGAGGCGGTGGGCGATCACCAGGGAGGTGCGGTCGGCCAACGCGGCGTCCAGGGCGCGCTGGACCGCGACCTCCGACTCGCTGTCGAGGTGGGCCGTCGCCTCGTCGAGCACCACGATGGACGGAGCCTTGAGCAGGAGGCGGGCGATGGCGAGACGCTGACGCTCGCCGCCGGAGAGGCGGTAGCCGCGGTCGCCGACGACCGTGTCGAGACCCTCGGGCAGAGCCCGGATCAGCGGCTCGATCTGCGCGGCCGCGAGCGCGGCCCAGATGTCGTCGTCGGTGGCGGCCGGGTCGGCGTAGAGGAGGTTCTCCCGGATCGTGTCGTGGAACATGTGGGCGTCCTGGGTCACGTAGCCCACGGCGTCCTCGAGGCTCTGCAGGGTCACGTCGCGGACGTCGAGGCCGCCCACGCGTACCACGCCGCTGGTGGCGTCGTAGAGCCGGGCCACGAGGTGGGTGACGGTGGTCTTGCCCGCGCCGGAGGGGCCCACCAGTGCCACCATCTGCCCTGGCTCGGCCGAGAACGAGATCTCGTGGAGCACCTCGCGCGACTCGCGCGACTCGGTGCGGGCCACCGACTCCAGCGAGGCCAGCGAGACCTGGTCGGCCTTGGGGTAGGTGAAGGAGACGTGGTCGAACTGGAGCGACCCCGCGCTGGGCGGGAGGGCGACGGCGTCGGGCTTCTCCTGGATCAGCGACGGCAGGTCGAGCACCTCGAAGACGCGGTCGAAGCTCACCAACGCTGTCATCACGTCGACGCGGACGTTGGAGATGCCCTGCAGCGGCCCGAGCAGGCGCAGCAGCAGGGTGCCGAGCGCGATCAGGACGCCCACCGACAGGTGGCCCTGGACGGCGAGGACGCCGCCGACGCCGTAGACCAGCGCGGTCGCCAACGACGGCACGAGGGTCATCGCGGCGAAGAACACCCGGGTCAGCAGCGAGATGCGGACGCCGAGGTCACGGACGATCGCGGCCTTGCCGGCGAACCGCTCGTCCTCGGTCTCGCGGTTGCCGAAGAGCTTGAGCAGCATCGCCCCGCCGACGTTGAACCGCTCGGTCATCACGTTGCCCATGTCGGCGTTGCCGTTCATCTGGTCGCGGGTCAGGCCGACCAGCCGCCCGCTGACCCAGCGCGACGCCGCCAGCAGCATCGGGAAAAGCAGCAGGCAGGCCAGGGTGACCTGCCAGCTCAGCGCTAGCATGGTGATGCCGACGACGACCACAGAGATGATGTTGGAGACGGTGCCGGACAGCGTGGAGGTGAACGCGCGCTGCGCCCCGATCACGTCGTTGTTGAGCCGGCTGACGAGCGCCCCGGTCTGGGTGCGGGTGAAGAACGCCAGCGACTGGCGCTGCACGTGGGCGAAGACCTGGGTGCGGAGGTCGTAGATCAGGCCCTCGCCTATCTTGCTGGAGAGGTAGCCGCTGACCAGCCCGAGGCCGGCGTCGGCCACGGCAGCGAGAGCCATGAGGACGGCGAGCCAGATCACCAGCGTGGTGTTGCCGCCGTTGATGCCGTTGTCGACCAGGCGCGCCATCAGCAGCGGCGGGACGACGACGAGCATCGCGTCG
>JAHEXO010000127.1:2417-6693 GCA_023252065.1 Nocardioides sp.
CCAGGAAGAGGGTGATCGGGCCCCGGTGGGGGTGGGCGAACCTCAGCACGCGACGGAGGGTGCGCCGCTCGATCTTGTTCTCGACGACGGAGGAGTCGCGGTGGAGCGACCGCCAGGCGGCGGCGTGCAGGTTGGACATCGCTCCTCCTCTCCTCCTCTTTCCGGCGGCTAGCCGGTCTCGCCGCCCAGCTGGGCGGCCATCTCGCGGAACCTCCGCACCTGGGCCTCGCGCTCGCACCGACGCTGCTCGTCGAGCGACCGGGCCGGTGCCGCCTGCAGCAGCGCCTTGGTCTCACGGACCGCACCCGGCAGCGCAGCGGTGAGAGCCGCCACCAGGTCGGCGACCGTGTCGTCGAGCTCGGCCTGCGGGCAGACCACCGTGGCCAGTCCGAGAGCGAGCGCCTCGTCGGCCCCGACGAACCGCGCGGTCGCGCAGATCTCCAGGGCTCGTGGGTAACCAACCGCCTCGACGAGCGGTTTTGTTCCCGTCAGGTCGGGCACCAGCCCGAGGGCGGACTCCTTCATGGCCAGCTGGGCGTCGGTGGCCAGCACCCGCAGGTCGCAGGAGAGGGCGAGCTGGAAGCCCGCGCCGATCGCGTGCCCCTGGACCACGGCGATCGAGACGAACC
Organism: Nocardioides sp.; assembly: GCA_023252065.1. Next base: position 3,047 of record JAHEXO010000127.1, read on the forward strand.
TCGGGTCGCGCAGCCAGGTGAAGCCCTCCTGGTAGGCGTCGATGGTGGCCGAGGCCTCGTCGTCAGACCCGGCCAGGATGCCGACGACGGACTCACCCTCGACGCCTCGCGGGTCGAGCATCGCCCGGTCGAGCCCCGCCGAGAAGCTCTGGCCCGCCCCACGGATCACCACGACCCGCACCGCCTCGGGGATCTCGGCGCCGAGCGCAGCGAGAGCGCGCCACATCCGGGGCGTCTGGGCGTTGCGTACGTCGGGCCGGTCGAGGGTGACCGTCGCGACCACGCCGGAGACGTCGTAGCGCAGCCCGGAGGCGGCGAGCTCGTCGGGATCCATGCCACTCACTGTAGAAGTGGCCGCCGACGGGCCCTCAGGCGAGGGAGACCAGGTCGGCGTAGGAGTCGTTCCAGAGGTCCTCGACCCCGTCGGGGAGGATCAGCACCCGGTCGGGGTGCAGGGCCCGCACCGCGCCCTCGTCGTGGGTCACCAGCACGATGGCGCCCTGGTAGCTGCGGATCGCGGCCAGGACCTCCTCGCGGGAGGCGGGGTCGAGGTTGTTGGTGGGCTCGTCGAGCAGCAGCACGTTGGCGCTGGAGACGACGAGGGCGGCCAGGGCGAGCCGGGTCTTCTCACCACCGGACAGCACCCGGGCCGGCTTCTCGACGTCGTCGCCGGAGAAGAGGAACGAGCCCAGCACCGACCGGGTCTCGGTGTCGGTCAGGGACGGTGCCGCCGAGCGCATGTTCTCCAGGACGGTCCGGCCGGTGTCGAGGGTCTCGTGCTCCTGGGCGTAGTAGCCGAGCTTCAGCCCGTGGCCGGGGTTCACCTCGCCCGTGTCGGGCTTGTCGACGCCGGCCAGGATCCGCAGCAGCGTCGTCTTCCCGGCGCCGTTGAGGCCGAGCACGACGACGCGGGAGCCCTTGTCGATGGCCAGGTCGACATCGGTGAACACCTCGAGCGAGCCGTAGGACTTCGACAGCTCCGACGCGGTCAGCGGTGTCTTGCCGCACGGCGCCGGGTCGGGGAAGGAGATCCGCGCCACCCGGTCGGCGCGGCGCTCGGCCTCGACGCCGCTCATCAGCCGCTCGGCGCGGCGCATCATGGTCTGCGCGGCCTGCGCCTTGGTGGCCTTGGCGCGCATCTTGTTGGCCTGGTCCATCAGGGCATCGGCCTTGCGCTCGGCGTTCTGCCGCTCGCGGCGCCGGCGCCTCTCGTCGGCCTCACGCTGGGCCAGGTAGGCCGCCCAGCCCATGTTGTAGACGTCGATCTCCTGGCGGTTGGCGTCGAGATGGAAGACCTTGGTCACGGTCTGCTCGAGCAGCGCCGTGTCGTGGCTGATCACCACGAGCCCGCCCCGATGGGCCTTGAGGAACTCCCGCAGCCAGATCACCGAGTCGGCGTCGAGGTGGTTGGTCGGCTCGTCGAGGAGCAGCGTCTCGGCGCCCGAGAACAGGATGCGGGCCAGCTCCACCCGCCTCCGCTGGCCGCCGGAGAGGGTCCGCAGCGGCTGGGTCATCAGCCGGTCCTCGATGCCGAGGGACGCCGCGATCTGCGCTGCCTCCGCCTCTGCGGCGTAGCCGCCCTGCGCGTGCAGCTCGGCCTCGGCGCGCTCGTAGCGCTTCATCGCCCGCTCGCGGACCGCCGGGTCGTCGCTGCCCATCTCGACCTCGGAGTCGCGCAGCCGGCCTACGACGTCGTCGAGTCCGCGCGCGGACAGGATCCGCTCGCGCACGGGAACCTCGGGGTCACCGGTGCGCGGGTCCTGCGGGAGGTAGCCGACCGAGCCGGTCGCGTGGACCTGACCGGAGGCGGGCTGGCCGTCGCCGGCCAGGATGCGGGTGAGGGTGGTCTTGCCGGCACCGTTGCGTCCGACCAGGCCCACCTTGTCACCGGGGCCGACCCGGAAGGAGACATCGTGCATCAGCAACCGCGCCCCGGCTCGGACCTCGAGTCGTTGGGCACTGATCATCAGGCTGGTTAGTCTAGGGCGGCCCCGACACCTCCCCTGACCTGGGCGCGCACCCCTCCCCCGACCCGAGGAGCCGACGATGCGGTTCAACCCCAAGGCCAGGCTCGACACGAGCCGGGTCCGCGACTCCGGCAGTGGCGGAGGGGGCGGCGGCATGGGCGGAGGGCTCGGCGGTGGAGGCACCCGGATCCCCCTCCCCGGCGGCACCCGGGCCGGCGGCGGTGTCGGTCTGCTGCTGATCATCCTGGTGATCGTGATGCTCAAGGCCTGCGGTGGCGTCGACCTCACCGGCGCGATCAGCGGCGGCGGTCTCGACGGCTACAGCACGAGCCGCTTCACCGGCACCGAGAGCGCGCAGTACGCCGGGTGCACGACCGGGCAGGACGCCAACGACCACCCGACGACGTGCGGCGTCGTCGCGGTCGAGAACTCCCTCAACGACTACTGGGGCGCGACGCTCGCCCAGCAGGCGTCGGGCACGACGTACCGTCCCGAGGCGGCGATCGACACCTTCGGCGGCCAGACCCGCAGCCGCTGCGGCCAGGCGTCATCGGCGATGGGCCCGTTCTACTGCCCCACGGACCAGACGATCTACTTCGACCCGACCTTCTTCAAGCAGATCCTGCAGGGCCAGCTGAACGGCCCGTCGGGGGCGTTCGTCGAGCCCTACGTGATCGCCCACGAGTTCGGCCACCACATCCAGAACCTGCTCGGCACGATGAGCAAGGTCCGCACCCAGCAGGGACCCAACAGCGACTCGGTGCGCCTGGAGCTCCAGGCCGACTGCTACGCCGGCATGTGGGCCCGCAACGCCACCAGCACCCAGGACTCCCAGGGCAACGTGCTGATCGAGGACCTCACCGACCAGGACATCCAGCAAGGAATCGCCGCGGCCAAGTCGGTCGGCGACGACACCATCCAGAAGGAGACCACCGGCCAGGTCAACCCCGAGCACTGGACCCACGGCTCCTCGGCCGCCCGCGTCAAGTGGTTCATGGTCGGCTACCAGAACGGCACCCTCGCCGCCTGCAACACCTTCACTGGTCAGCCCGTCGAGTAGCTCCTGGTCGAGGTGCCGCTAGAGGAGAGACTCGAGCAGGGGGAACTGGCGCTGCAGCCGGCGCAGGTACGGCGCCACGGCGGGGTGGCGGTACTTGCCGGCCAGCGCGCCTTCTCCCCCGGCGACGCGGGCCAGCGCCCACTCGGCGCGGGACAGGACGGTGTAGGCGGCGCTGACCCGCATCCCGAGCGTGGCCTCGTCGGCGGTCGCGACCCCGTCGGGCAGCCCCATCAGGTAGGCGTCGAGCAAGGGCTCGGCGTCCTCACGGGCGTTCTGCAGGTAGATGCCGAGGTCGGCCCCGACCGGCCCGTGCCCCAGCGACGCCCAGTCGATCGCCACGACGTCGTCGCCGTCACGGCCGGGGAAGTTCTGCGCCGCGGGGTCGCCGTGCTGCGCAACCTGGGGCAGGGCGTCGAGCTCACGCAGCAAGGTCTCGCGGCGGTCCCAGAGCCGGTCGGCCACGTCGGCGACCGTGGTCCGGGCCAGGGTCGGCCAGCCACCCCGCCGCTCGACCCGGGCCAGCCGGTCGCGCAGCTGCCCGACCGCCAGCCAGCGATGGCGGCCGAGGTCGGCGCCGGCGAAGCAACCCATCGCGTGCGCGACGTAGAGCCCGTTCAGCG
>JAHEXO010000128.1 GCA_023252065.1 Nocardioides sp.
GGCCGGCGATCGAGCGCTCGCGGTGGCGGCCGTACTTCAAGGTGATGGTGAGCGTCTTGGCGACGCCCCCGTCGGGTGCCTCGGCGACGTCGAAGGAGGTGATGTAGCCCTCGCTGCGCAGGATCTCGGCGACGCCGGCCTTCAGCTTGCTGTAGGGCATGGTCACCGAGTCGTGGTACGCCTGGTTGGCGTTGCGCAGACGGGTCAGCATGTCTGCGATCGGGTCGGTCATCGTCATGGTGTGTCGTTCTCTCTTCTGTGGTTTCCGGCGAGGTCGTGTCGGGCCGGACCTTCAGCGGTCGTGGTGATCAGGGGTTACCAGCTGGACTTGGTCACACCGGGCAGCTCGCCGCGGTGGGCCATCTCGCGCAGGCAGATCCGGCACAGGCCGAACTTGCGGTAGACGGCCTTGGGACGGCCGCAGCGCTGGCAACGGGTGTAGCCGCGGACGGCGAACTTGGGCTTGCGCGCCGCCTTCACCCTCAGTGCAGTCTTCGCCATGGTCAGTTCTCCTTGAACGGGAAGCCGAGCTGCTTGAGCAGCGCACGTCCCTGCTCGTCGCTCGTGGCCGTGGTGACGACCGTGATGTCCATGCCTCGGGGGCGGTCCACGCGGTCCTGGTCGATCTCGTGGAACATGACCTGCTCGGTCAGACCGAAGGTGTAGTTGCCCTTGCCGTCGAACTGCTGCGGGGAGAGGCCACGGAAGTCACGGATCCGGGGCAGCGCCAGCGAGAGTAGCCGGTCGAGGAACTCCCACATCCGGTCGCCCCGCAGCGTGACGTGGGCGCCGATCGGCATCCCCTCACGCAGCTTGAACTGGGCGATGGACTTGCGGGCCTTGGTCACCATCGGCTTCTGGCCGGTGATGGCGGTCAGGTCCTTGATCGCGCCCTCGATGAGCTTGGAGTCGCGAGCCGCCTCGCCGACGCCCATGTTGACCACGATCTTGGTCAGGCCGGGCACCTGCATGACGTTGGCGATCTCGAACTCGTCGCGCAGCGCGGGGAGGATCTCCTCGCGGTAGCGGGTCTTGAGACGAGGGGTGACCTTCTGCTCCGTGGGCTGCTCGGTTGCTTCTGTCACGGTGTCGGTCATCTCAGATCTCCTTCCCGGTCTTGCGCGAGACCCGCACGCTGCGGGTGCCGGCGTAGGTCGAGCCGTCGGGGCGGCGCTTCTGGACCACCTCGCGGCGGAAGCCCACCCGGGTCACGCCGTCGCCCTCGACCAGCATCACGTTGGACACGTGGATCGGGGCCTCGGTGGTGATGATGCCGCCGGTGGTGCCGGCGCGGCCGCCCGACTGGATGACCTTGGTGTGCTTCTTGACGCGGTTGACGCCCTCGACGATGACCCGCTGCTCCTCACGGAGCACCAGGATCACCTTGCCCTCGGCGCCCTTGTCCTTGCCGGCGATCACCTTGACGGTGTCGCCCTTCTTGATCTTCATCGCGTGCTTCCCCATCTCAGAGCACCTCCGGTGCCAGCGAGATGATCTTCATGAACCGCTTGTCGCGCAGCTCGCGGCCCACCGGGCCGAAGATGCGGGTGCCACGCGGCTCACCGTCCTGCCGCAGGATGACCGCGGCGTTCTCGTCGAACTTGATGTAGGAACCGTCGGGCCGGCGGCGCTCCTTGGCGGTGCGCACGACGACAGCCTTGACGACGTCGCCCTTCTTGACGTTGCCGCCGGGGATCGCGTCCTTGACCGTGCAGACGATCACGTCACCGATGCCGGCGTAGCGACGACCGGAGCCGCCCAGCACCCGGATGCACAGGACCTCCTTGGCACCGGTGTTGTCGGCGACCTTGAGCCTCGACTCCTGCTGGATCACTTGGCACGCTCCAGGATGCTCACGACGCGCCAGCGCTTGGTGGCGGACAGCGGGCGGGTCTCCATGATCTGGACCCGGTCACCGATGCCACAGTCGTTGGTCTCGTCGTGGACCTTGAGCCGCGACGTACGGCGCATGACCTTGCCGTAGACCGCGTGCTTCACACGGTTCTCGACCTCGACCACGACGGTCTTGTCCATCTTGTCGCTGACGACCAGGCCCTGGAGGACCTTGCGCGCGTTGCGTTGAGTCGCTGTCTGCTCGCTCACGCGTCAGCACCTTCCTTCTCGTTCTCGTTGCCCGGGGTGGACCGGATGCCGAGCTCGCGCTCGCGCACCACGGTGTAGATGCGGGCGATGTCCTTCTTCACCGTGCGGAGCCGACCGTGGCTCTCCAGCTGGCCGGTGGCCGCCTGGAAGCGCAGGTTGAACAGCTCCTCCTTGGCCTCGCGCAGGCGAGCCTCGAGGTCGGTGTTGTTCATCTCGTCCAGCTCGTGGGCCTTGACACTGCTGGCCATCAGAATTCACCTGCTTCGCGGGAGATGAAACGGGTCTTGCAAGGGAGCTTGTGCTGCGCGCGGCGCATGGCCTCGCGCGCGATCGTCTCGTCGACGCCGGACAGCTCGAAGAGCACGCGTCCGGGCTTGACGTTGGCGATCCACCACTCCGGGGAACCCTTGCCGGAACCCATCCGGGTCTCGGCAGGCTTCTTGGTCAGCGGGCGGTCGGGGTAGATGTTGATCCACACCTTGCCGCCGCGCTTGATGTGACGGGTCATGGCAATACGAGCCGACTCGATCTGTCGGTTGGTCACGTAGGACCCCTCGAGCGCCTGGATCCCGTAGTCACCGAAGGCCAGGCGAGTGCCGCCCTTGGCCGCACCACTGCGGTTGGGGTGGTGCTGCTTGCGGTGCTTGAGACGCCGGGGCATCAACATGGTCAGGCCTCCGATCCGGACTCTGGGCCGGCAGACGGCGCAGCGGCAGCCGCGGCCTCGACCGGGGCAGCCTCGGGAGCCGAGGTGGGACGGTCGCCACGGGTCGGGCGGGTGCCACGGCTGGGACGGTCACCGCCGCGCTCGCCGCCCCGGCTGGGACGACCGCTGCGACCGGGTACGCCAGCGCGAGCGGCGGCCTGGGCCTGACGCTCGGCGCGGGTGCCCGCGACCTCGCCCTTGTAGATCCAGACCTTCACGCCGATCCGGCCGAAGGTGGTCTTGGCCTCGTAGAAGCCGTAGTCGATGTCGGCACGCAGCGTGTGCAGCGGGACGCGACCCTCGCGGTAGAACTCGGTGCGCGACATCTCGGCGCCGTTGAGGCGGCCCGAGCACTGGATCCGGATGCCCTTGGCACCCGAGCGCATCGTGGTCTGCATGGCCTTGCGCATCGCGCGACGGAACTGCACGCGACCGCTGAGCTGCTCGGCGACTCCCTGGGCGACGAGCTGGGCGTCGACCTCGGGGTTCTTGACCTCGAGGATGTTCAGCTGGACCTGCTTGCCGGTGAGCTTCTCGAGGTCGCCGCGGATGCGGTCGGCCTCGGCGCCGCGGCGACCGATCACGATGCCCGGACGCGCGGTGTGGATGTCCACCCGCACGCGGTCACGGGTGCGCTCGATCTCGACCTTCGCGATGCCGGCCCGCTCCATGCCCTTGGACAGCAGGCGACGGATCGCGACGTCCTCGCCGACGTACGACTTGTAGAGCTTGTCGGCGTACCACCGCGACTTGTGGTCGGTGGAGATGCCGAGGCGGAAGCCGTTCGGGTTGATCTTCTGGCCCATCAGGCCTTCCCCTTCTTCCGGTTCTTCGTCTCGCTCTTCTTGCCCGCGGCCTGCTTCTGCACGGGCTGGGGGCGAGGCGTCACCACGAGGGTGATGTGGCTGGTGCGCTTGAGGATCTGCGTGGCGCGACCCTGGGCGCGCGGGCGCCAGCGCTTCATGGTCGGACCCTCGTCGACCTGGCAGTTGCTCACGACCAGGTCGGCACGGTCGAGGTCCTCGGTGGTCTCGGCGTTGGCGATCGCGGACTCCAGCACCTTGTAGACCGTCGTGGAGGCGGACTGGGGTGCGAACTGGAGCAGGGCGAGGGCGTCGTCGACCGGAAGGCCGTGGATCATCTGGGTGACCCGACGGGCCTTCATCGGGGTGATGCGCACGTAACGTGCGCTCGCGTAGGCGCCCGGCTGGTCGCCGAGCAGCGACTCGCGGCGGGCGCTGGTGCGCCGGCGCTCGGTCACAGGCATGGTTCTCTGTCTCCTCTGGACTGCCCCCGCGTCAGCGGCGGCGGCCCTTCCGGTCGTCCTTCACGTGCCCGCGGTAGGTGCGGGTCGGGGCGAACTCCCCGAGCTTGTGACCGACCATCGAGTCGGTCACGAAGACCGGGACGTGCTTGCGGCCGTCGTGCACGGCGATCGTGTGGCCGATCATGGCGGGCACGATCATCGAGCGGCGCGACCAGGTCTTGATGACGTTGTGGGAGCCCTTGTCGTTCTCGGCGTCCACCTTCTTCATCAGGTGGCCGTCGACGAACGGGCCCTTCTTCAGGCTGCGAGGCATCTGTTGTTATCTCCCTGCTCAGCGCTTCTTGCCGGTACGGCGGCGACGGATGATCTGCTTGTCGCTGGCCTTGCCCTTGCGACGGGTGCGGCCCTCGGGCTTGCCCCACGGGCTGACCGGGTGGCGACCACCGGAGGTCTTGCCCTCGCCACCACCGTGCGGGTGGTCGACGGGGTTCATGACGACACCGCGGACGGTCGGGCGCTTGCCCTTCCAGCGCATGCGGCCGGCCTTGCCCCAGTTGATGTTGGACTGCTCGGCGTTGCCGACCTCGCCGATCGAGGCGCGGCAGCGGACGTCGACGAACCGCATCTCACCGGACGGCATGCGCAGCGTGGCGCGCGAGCCCTCCTTGGCGACCAGCTGGGCGGAGTTGCCGGCCGAGCGGGCGATCTTCGCCCCGCCGCCGGGCCGCAGCTCGATGCAGTGGATCGTGGTGCCGACCGGGATGTTGCGCAGCGGCAGGTTGTTGCCCACCTTGATGTCGGCGGTCGCGCCGGACTCGAGCATCATGCCCTGGAACAGGTCCTTGGGCGCCACGATGTAGCGCTTCTCGCCGTCGGCGTAGTGCAGCAGCGCGATCCGGGCGGTGCGGTTGGGGTCGTACTCGATGTGCGCGACCTTGGCCGGGATGCCGTCCTTGTCGTGGCGACGGAAGTCGATGACGCGGTAGGCGCGCTTGTGGCCACCGCCCTGGTGACGGGTGGTGATCCGGCCCTGGTTGTTACGGCCGCCCTTCTTGGGAAGGGGACGCGTCAGCGACTTCTCCGGCGTGGTCCGGGTGATCTCGACGAAGTCGGACACCGAGGAGCCGCGACGGCCCGGGGTGGTCGGCTTGTACTTACGGATTGCCATGGTTTCTCGTCCTAGTCAGGAGCCCGGTCAGGAGACCGGACCTCCGAAGATGTCGATGCGGTGGCCCTCGGCCAGGCTCACGATGGCGCGCTTGGTGTTCTTGCGACGGCCGATGCCCGACCGGGTACGACGAGCCTTGCCCTGGCGGTTGAGGGTGTTCACCGAGGTGACCTTGACGCCGAAGACCTTCTCGACCGCGATCTTGATCTCGGTCTTGTTGGCGTCGGGGTGCACCAGGAAGGTGTACTTGTTGGCGTCGAGAAGGCCGTAGCTCTTCTCCGACACCACCGGCGCGAGCAGGATGTCGCGGTGGTCCTTGTGGAGCGTGCTCACTCGTCGTCGCCCTTCTTCTCACCGCCGGCGCGGGTGAAGCCCGCTGCCTCGGCGTCCTCGACCGACTTGAAGTAGAACTCCGCCTCGGTCTGGTCGTACCACTGGCCGTCGGGCTCGTGGAACAGGCCCGAGTCGGCGTTGCCCTTGATCTCGAAGCCCTTGGGTGCGCCGCCGCTCTTCAGCGGGGCCTTCGCGCCCTGGGGCAGCTCGGGCTTGTCGTCGGCCTCGACCTTCTCGGCCTCGACCTTCTCCGCCTTGGCCGGCTTCTCCGCCTTGGCCGGCTTGTCGGCCTTGGCCGGCTTGTCGGCCTTCTCGGCGGGCGCGTCGACCAGGGCCACCGGGGCGCTGGAGGATGCGGTGCCACCGACGAAGGCGTCGTAGGCACCCTGGGTGAAGACCACGTCGTCGGAGGCCAGCACGTCGTAGGTGTTGAGCTGGTCGACGGCGACGATGTGGACCTCGTGGGCGTTGCGCAGCGAGAGCCAGGTCAGCGCGTCGGAACGCTCGAGCACCAGGAGGAAGTTGGCGCGGTCGGTGACGACGCCACGCAGGGCGGCCAGCGCCGCCTTGGTCGACGGGACGTCACCGGAGACCAGCGACTCGACGACGTGGATGCGGCCGTCGCGGGCGCGGTCGGACAGCGCGCCACGCAGGGCGGCGGCCACCATCTTCTTGGGGGTGCGCTGGGAGTAGCTGCGCGGCTGCGGGCCGTGGACGACGCCACCGCCGGCGAACTGCGGGGCGCGGGTCGAGCCCTGGCGGGCGCGGCCGGTGCCCTTCTGGCGGTAGGGCTTGCGGCCACCACCGCGGACGTCGCCGCGGCGCTTGGTGGAGTGGCTGCCCTGACGCGCCGCGGCCTGCTGGGCGACGACGACCTGGTGGATGAGCGGAATGTTGACCTCGACGTCGAAGATCTCCGACGGGAGGTCGACCTTCACGACCTTGGCTTCCTTGGCCATGCTCAGGCCTCCTTCGCGCGCTTCGCGGCCGAGCGGAGGACGATGAGCCCACCCTTGGGGCCGGTGACGGCGCCCTTGAGCAGGATCAGGCCCTTGTCGGCGTCGACCGCGTGGACGGTTACGTTCTGGGTGGTCACGGTGTCGGTA
>JAHEXO010000129.1 GCA_023252065.1 Nocardioides sp.
TCGACTACGAGCTGCAGATGGCGCAGATGAACTCTTCTCTGACCGGCGTCGAGACGGTCTTCATCCCCACCAGCCCCGAGCGCGGCTTCGTCTCCTCCACCCTGGTCAAGGAGGTCGCGGGCTTCGGCGGCGACGTCTCCGCCTTCGTCCCCGGCTTCGTCCACGACGAGCTCAGGGCGCGTTTGCGAGACTGAGCAGGCCGGCCGCGGTTTTGCGGCGCTGAGCAGGCCCGATACGATACGAGGCGATCTGTTGTGACCTCATCCGGACGTGAATCCCTGAGCAAACTGGACCCGAGAGCGCCGCTCGTGCTCGATACACGCGAGCTCGGTCGCCGCCCGGGGTCCCAGCGCGAAGTCTCACGCACGGTGCCGGCCCCGGCAGATCTGGGCATCGAGGTCCTCGGCGTCCCCGAAGGTTCTCCGGTCGAGCTCGACCTGAGGCTGGAGGCGGTCATGGAGGGCGTTCTGGTCACGGGTACGGCGCGAGCCGCGCTCGAGGGCGAGTGCGCACGGTGCCTGGAGCCGATCTCCGAGGAGATCGAGGTGAGGTTCCAGGAGCTGTGCGTCTATCCCGACCAGAGCGTCGATCCGGACGAGGAGCTCGAGGTCAGCAAGCTGCGGGACGACCTGGTCGACCTGGAGCCTCTGCTGCGGGATGCGGTGGTGCTCGCACTGCCGTTCCAGCCGTTGTGCACCGAGGACTGTCCTGGGCTGTGCGTCGAGTGTGGCGCGCGACTCGCGGACGACCCTGACCATGGTCACGACGCGCCGGTCGACCCGCGGTGGGCGGCTCTGACCGAGCTGGCCGAGCCCGACCCGGACCAGACGTAGCACCGGCCCCAGGGCCGATCGACGAGGAGAGAACAGTGGCTGTCCCGAAGCGGAAGATGTCGCGCAGCAACACCCGCCACCGGCGGTCCCAGTGGAAGGCCGTCGCGCCTTCGCTGGTGACCTGCGCCAACCCCGCCTGCGGTGCCAAGCACCTGCCCCACCGTGCCTGCGGCACGTGCGGTCAGTACGGCGCGCGCGGCTCCCGCCGCCAGGTCCTCTGAGGCCGGCGGGTCCGCTGAACTACGGTCCGCTCCGCGAGGCGCTCGGCGATCCTGTCCTGGACGACGAGCTGCTGGAGCGTGCCCTGACGCACCGCTCCTTCGCCTACGAGAACGGTGGGCTGCCGACCAACGAGCGCCTGGAGTTCCTCGGCGACTCGGTGCTCGGCGTCGTCGTCACCGAGACCCTCTACCTGCGCCATCCCGACCTCTCCGAGGGCCACCTCGCCAAGCTGCGGGCTGCGGTCGTCAACGCCCGCGCCCTGGCCGGCGTCGGCCGTGACATCGGCCTGGGTCACTACATCAAGCTCGGCCGCGGCGAGGAGACCACCGGCGGTCGCGAGAAGGCATCGATACTCTCCGACACCGTCGAGGCCGTGATCGGCGCGGTCCACCTCTCCGGCGGTCTCGAGGCGTCGGCCGGTGTCGTCCACCTCCTCTTCGACCCGCTGATCGAGGCCGCCTCGGCTCTGGGTGCCGGCCTCGACTGGAAGACCTCGCTGCAGGAGCTCGCCGCCGAGCACGGGCTCGGCGTGCCCGAATACCTGATCGCCGACGAGGGCCCCGACCACATGAAGACGTTCACCGCCCAGGTGCGCGTGGGCGACCAGCTCTACGGCAACGGCGTCGGCCGCTCCAAGAAGGAGGCCGAGCAGGCCGCCGCGGAGACGGCGTACGGCGAGCTGATCGCGGCCATGGACGCCGTCGCCGACTGACGTCGTCGTCCCGTGCCCGAGCTCCCCGAGGTCGAGACCGTCCGTGACGGCCTGGCCCGCCACGTCGTCGGCCACACGGTGGAGTCCGTCACGGTCCTGCATCCCCGCCCGGTCCGCCGCGACCCCCGAGGCCCGGTCGGCTTCGCCGCAGCCCTCACCGGCCGCCGGTTCGAGGGTGCCCTGCGCCGCGGCAAGTACCTCTGGCTCCCGCTCGACAACGGCGACGCACTCCTCGGCCACCTCGGGATGAGCGGCCAGCTGCTCGTCCAGGAGCGCGTCGCCCCCGACGAGCGCCACCTCCGGGTCCGCTTCGACCTCGGCGACCGCGAGCTCCGCTTCGTCGACCAGCGGATGTTCGGCGGGCTGTCGGTCTCGGCCGGCGGCGCCGAGCTGCCGGCCGAGATCGCCCACATCGCCCGCGACCCGTTCGACCCGCTCTTCGACGACGACGTGTTCGTCTCCCGGGTCCGCCGCCGCAGCGCCGGCATCAAGCGGCTCCTGCTCGACCAGACCCTGGTCTCGGGCGTGGGCAACATCTACGCCGACGAGGCGCTGTGGCGGGCCAAGGTGCACGGCGACCGGTCCGGTGAGCGCCTCCGCCCGGTGGAGGTACGCCGTGTGCTCGCGGAGGCGCGGGCGGTGATGAGCGCGGCGCTGGTCGAGGGCGGCACGAGCTTCGACAGCCTCTACGTCAACGTCAACGGCCAGTCGGGCTACTTCGACCGGTCGCTGCACGCCTACGGGCGCGAGGGCGAGGCCTGCGACCGCTGCGGGACCCCCATCCGGCGCGTGGAGTTCATGAACCGCTCGTCGTTCTTCTGCCCCCGCTGCCAGCCGGTGCCACGCCGTTCCGCGGTGCCCCCGCGCAACGCGGCGGCAGCACCCAGATGAGCTCCCGCGCGAGATTGACCCCGGCCAGCCGAGGTGTCACTCTTGAAGACGGCCCCCTCGATCACGGTGGGTCACCCACGTCGGAAGGCTCCCATCCATGGCCAAGGCTCTGATCGGCCATCTCCAGCAAGACCGCGGCCTCCCCGCACGACTGGCCGTTGAGAACTCCAGGCTCCGCGTCAGGGTCTCCGAGCTCGAGTCGCTCGTCACTCGCCTCATGGAGGAGAACGATCGCCTCGCCGTTGCGCAGGCCGCGCGCGTGCTCGACCTCGAGCCCGAGCAGCGGGAGATGCAGCCCGCCTGAGCGGGCCGAAACACCCCCGCCCGTCGCGCAGGTCCCACCGGCGCCGGGCGTAGTCTCACCGTCTCGTGAGCAGTCTCGGCCGCGTCCTCGACACCGTGGCCCCGCCCCGGCTCGGCCGGGGATTCCGGTGGCTGCTCTCCTCGAACTGGGTGAGCGCGCTCGGCGACGGGCTGTCCCTCGCTGCCGGTCCCCTGCTGGTGGCGTCGCAGACCCACCAGCCGTTCCTGGTCGCGCTGGCCGCCCTCCTCCAGCGCCTCCCGTGGCTGATTTTCGGGCTGTACGCGGGCGCCCTCGCCGACCGCCTCGACCGGCGTCGGACGGTGATCCTCTGGGACAGCCTGCGGGTCGTGGTGCTGGTCTTCCTCGGCGTCACCATCGCCAGCGGGTGGGTCAACATCGCGGTGGTGCTGGTCGTGATGTTCCTGATCGGTGTGGCCGAGGTCTTCTCCGACAGCGCCGGCCGCACCCTGCTGCCGATGCTCGTGCACCCGGACGATCTCGGGATCGGCAACGCCCGCCTGATGACAGGGGCGATCGGCCTCAACCAGCTGGCCGGACCTCCGCTCGGGGCGTTCCTGTTCGCCGCCGGCATGGCGCTGCCCTTCGTGACCCAGGCCGTCTGCGTCGCCTTGGGGATCGTCCTGATCGCCCAGGTGGCGACGCCACGGGGCCCGGTGCGCGACGTGGGCGACACCCACATCCGCCGCGACATCGCCGACGGGCTGCACTGGCTGGTCCGGCACCCCGCCGTGCGCACCCTGGCCATCGCCATCCTCACCTTCAACGTCACCTGGGCCGCCGCCTGGGCCGTGCTCGTCCTCTACTCCGACCAGGTGCTCGGGCTCGGCTCGGTCGGCTTCGGCCTGCTGACGACGGCGGCCGCGGTCGGCGGGATCGTGTCGACCAGCTGCTACGGGTGGCTCGAGCGCCACGTGCCCCTGGCGCGGCTGATGCGCACCTGCCTGACCCTCGAGGTCCTGCTCCACCTCGCGTTCGCGGTGAACCGGTCGGCGGTGGTCGCCTACCTCCTGATGTTCGGGTTCGGCTGCTACGCGTTCGTGTGGGGCACGGTCTCGCAGTCGGTGCGCCAGCGCGCCGTACCGATGGAGTACCAGGGCCGGGTGGGCGCGGTGTACGCGGTCGGCCTCTACGCCGGCATCGTGGTCGGGCAGGCGCTCGGTGGCCTGATCGCCGACCGGTGGGGACTGATCGCACCCTTCTGGTTCGCGTTCGTCGGGTCGGGGATCACGCTCGCGCTGCTCTGGCGTCCACTCGCGCAGGTCGCCCACGCCGACAAGTTGCTCAGCGCCCACCCCCCGGGGTGAGTGCGGAGGATCTCCGGCCCCGTGGCCGGTGTGCAGGAAGTTGCACTGCGAAAACTTGACCATGTCGGTCATCGACTCAGGGTCGACCCGTGAGGCACAGTTCGCTGCGGAGTCGGGGCGACGGGGGTCGCACGGGGACCGGCCGAGACCCAGGAGCCACCTTCTCGTGAACAAGCGACTCATCTCAGCCGTGCTCGGTGCCGGCGCCCTGGCGGTCAGTGCGCTGACCGCGGGGGTCCAGTCGGCAGATGCCGCCTCGACGCACCTGACCCACCTGACCGGCCTGCACGCCAAGCGGGTCTGCACCGCGACCCCGGCGGCCGGTCACGCCAGCTGCCTGTCGAAGGTGATGGTGAACAAGAAGGGCGCCATTCCCTACGCGGCGACCCCGCTGTCGACCGCGCTCTCGCCCACCCAGCTGAAGGCGGCCTACGGCCTCAGCGGCGCCAGCAGCGCCGGGCGCACCGTCGCGATCGTCGACGCCTACGGCTACCCCAACCTCGAGCGCGACCTGACCACCTACCGCAGCTTCTACGGGATGCCGTCCTGCACGACCGGCAACGGCTGCCTGAAGATCCTCAACCAGACCGGCGGTACGACCCCGCCGAGCGCCGACCTCGGCTGGTCGCAGGAGCAGGCGCTCGACGTCGACGCGGTCTCGGCCGCCTGCCCCGACTGCAAGATCCTCGTGGTGCAGGCGAGCTCCGCGTCCTTCGCCGACCTCGGGGCGGCGGTGAACACGGCCGCCAAGCAGGGCGGTGTGGTCGCGATCTCCAACAGCTACGGCGGCGGCGACGCGCCCGACTCGACCTACGGGCAGTACTACAACCACGCGGGCATCGCCGTCACCGCGTCGACCGGCGACGGTGGCTACAAGGGCGGCTCCTACCCGGCCTCCTCAGCCTACGTCACCGCCGTCGGTGGCACGTCCCTGAAGATGTCCGGCAACACCCGGTCCAGCGAGACAGTGTGGAGCGGGGCGGGGTCGGGATGCTCCACCTACAACGTCGCGGTGGCCCCCGCGTCGTTCAACACCGGGTGCGCCAAGCGCGCGATGGCCGACGTGTCCGCCGCGGCCGACCCGAACTACGGCGGCCTGAGCGTCTACTCGCCGACGTCGCTGACGGCCTCCTCCTGGTCGCAGTACGGCGGCACCAGCGAGTCGTCGCCGATCATCGCGTCGGTCTACGCCCTCGCCGGCGGCAACTACGCCAACACCTCGGTCTACAGCCGCGGGACGACGGCCAACCTGCACGACATCACCAGCGGCAGCAACTCCAAGCGGAAGTGCCCCGCCACCCAGTGGTGCACCGCCCGCGTCGGCTGGGACGGCCCGACGGGTCTCGGTACGCCGAACGGCACCGGCGCGTTCTGATCGAGCACGCCGTCGCGAAGGGGTCGTCCACGTGGACGGCCCCTTCGTCACGCTCCTCGGCCCGGTGCCGAAGAGTGGCCCCCAGGGCGGCCTTCGCTAGCGTGGCCCCGTGAGCATGCGATGGGGGATGGCCCGGCCGGGTCGCGGGGGGAGCGACGGCTGGTTCCGACTGGGCAGCATCGAGGTCACCACGACCGTCCTGGTCGTGGTGCTGACCATCGTCTCGGTGATCGAGTGGGCGCTCGAGGGCAACGCCGGCCCGGTGCAGTCCCACCTCGCTCTCGACCCCGCCGCCGTCGTCACCGGCCAGCTCTGGCGGCTGCTGACCTGGCCGCTCGCCTACCCGTTCGGGATCGGGTTCTTCGCGATCCTGGCGGTCGTCTTCTTCTGGTACTTCGGCAGCGAGATCGAGTCGATCCTCGGCAAGAAGCGGATGGCGTGGTTCCTCGGCTGGACCACCTTCCTCCTCGGCCTGCTGTGGGTCGGCCTGGTGGAGCTCACGCCGATCACCAACGGGGCGCTCTCGGGCGCCTTCGAGCTCTACGGCCTCAACCAGCTCGAGCTGATGGTGCTGCTGGTCTTCATCGCCGAGTCGCCGCAGCGCCGGTTCTTCTTCAACATCCCCGGCTGGGTGATCGGTGCCGTCATCGTCGCGATCTCGGTGCTCGGCTACGTCGGCAACCGCCAGTGGCTCTACCTGCTCGACTTCCTCGGCGGCCTCGTGCTGGTGGCCCTGGTCGCCAAGTCGCTGGGTCTCCTGTCCGAGCTGTCGGGCGTGCCGCAGCTGTCCTTCCGGCGCACGCGCAAGCCGAAGCGGTCCAAGCGCTCGTCGTCGTCCGGCCAGACCGTCGTACCAGGTCCGTGGCAGCAGCAGCCGCCGCCGGGGACCACGCCGGTCTCGCGCGACCAGGCCGAGCTCGACGACCTCCTCGACAAGATCCACGCCCACGGCATGGACTCGCTGACCGACCAGGAGAAGGACCACCTCCTCGTGCTGCGCGATCGGCTGC
>JAHEXO010000130.1 GCA_023252065.1 Nocardioides sp.
GAACAACGTCACCGCCGACTCGCCGGCGGACCTGGCGGCGTAGGCCTCGGCGAGCGCGAGCTGCACTCCACAGTAGGTCGGGCGCCACTCGTCTGTGAGCCCGGCTCGTGCTCGCGCCAGCTGACGAGCTGCTCGATCCCACAGGTCCCCGCTCCTGGTGGTCTCGGGCGTCCGCCGGGTCAGGCAGAGGGCCTGGAAGCCGATCCGTGCTGCGGCGGCAGCGATCAGCGGGGAGTCGCAGTCCTCCAGCTGCGCTAGGTACGACCGTGCGGCTTCGAGGGCGCCAGGCAGGTCCTGAGTCATGGCCGCGAGCGCGACCTCCGTCAGCACGTCCTTGTAGTACGACATCCAGCGTGCCCGCTTCACCTGAGCCGCGGTCTCGCGAACCAGGGGAGCCGCAGCGTGCACGTCACCCCGAGCCAGCAACAGCTCCGCGCGCAGCGTGCGCCAGTGCGAGGTGGATGAGGGCAGTCCGAGCTCGACGAGCTCCTCGAGCCGCCGTTCCGCCTCGGCGAGGTCGCCGCGCCACAGCAGTGGTACCAGCGCCGCGCCCGCGCACCGGGTCGCCTGGGCCGGTAGCCCCAGGGCCAGGGCCTCCTCGAAGCCTTCACTCGCGAGGGACAGGCCGCGTTCGACCTGTCCGACGTCCGCATACATCAAGGGAAGGTACTCGTCGAGCACGTGCCCTTGCATGCCCGCCCTTCGTCCCACCGCGACGGCCTGTTCCAGTCCCGCGAGGGCGTCGTTGATGTGACCCAAGGCCGCGAGTGAGAGGGATCCGGGCCAGGCGGCATCCAGCTCGACCTCGAGCGACTCCGCGCTTCTGGCGGCGTCGATGGCTCGCGTCGCAGCCACGACGCTGTCGGCGAAGAGGCAATGCCGGTTCAGGTATTGGGCCTGGGCACTCAGGGCAAGGGCCAGCTCCTCGGTGGGGGCGTCGCCGGCGTACTCGATGGCAAGCCGGATCGACTCGTCCGCACCGATGGTGTCCTCGGTGGTGAAGCAGCAGGTGGCCAACGCGGAGTAGACGCGGCTGGCCAGCAGCGGATCGGTCTCGGGCTCGAGCATGTCCACCGCTGCGCGGACCAGGGTATGCCAGCGCTCCCGGTCCCCTTCAGCCTCTGCCGCGTCCCCGAGGAGAACGACGAGCTCGGCCTGCGGGCGGCCGGCGACGGTCTGGGCGTCGGGGACCCGGTCCCATACCGCGAGTGCGCGTTCGAGCTGGGTGAGGGCCTCGGCGGCCCCCAGCCGCCGCGCCATCAGGCCGGCGCGCACCGACGCCGACAGGGTGCGGGGCAGGTCGTGGGCGGCGTCCCAGTGGAATGCGAGCCGGCTCAGGGTCGCCACCCCGGGATCTGGGTCGACGTCGGCCCGGGCCTGGAGGATCTCGGCCAGCCGCCCGTGGATCCGGGTCCGTTCGTCGGGCAGCAGGTCGTCGTAGGCAGCCTCACGCAACAGGGGGTGCCGGAACTCCAGACAGCCGCCGTGCTGGCGCAGCACGTTGGCGTCCAAGGCCTCCCTGAGGCAGCCCTCCGTCCGGGTCTGGTCGAGTCCCGCGAGCTCGGCGAGCGTCTCGGTGTCCAGCCGGGTGCCGTTGACCGAGGCGACACGGAGGAGCGCCCGCGGGCCCTCGTCGAGGGCGTCGATCCGGGCCATCAGCAGATCGGACAGATGAGCCGGGATCTCCTGCTGGTCAGCCGCCAAGAGCTCCTCGGCGTACAACGGGTTGCCCTCGGACCGCGCCAGCACCGCGTCGACCACCGACAGGTCGGGCGACCCGTCGCTGTGGGCGGCGACGATCCCCGCAATGTCCGCACGGTGCAACCCCCTGAGGTCGATGCGTCGGCACCCGGGGGTCCGGCTGATCTCGGTCAAGGCCTTCCGGAACGGGTGACGGCGGTGGAGCTCGTCACTGCGGAACGTCAGCACCATCAAGAGCCTGCCCCGCGCGGTCCGCGAGAGGATGGCCGCGAAGTCCTGGGTCGAACGGTCCGCCCAGTGCATGTCCTCCAGCACCACCAGCACCGGTCCGACGGCCGCCGCCTCCAGTACCGTCGCGCACAGGTCGTCCAACGCCCGAAACGCCTGCGGACTCCTCGGCGCCTCCGGATTCAGCAGGGTCAGCATCCGACGCGCCGACGGACGCGACCCCACATCCTCGAGCCCGTCTAGCAGAGACCGCACCGCCTCGACCACAGGCGCGAACGAGATACCCGCCTCGAGGTCGAGACCATGCCCCACCGCCACCGTGAACCCGAGTCCGCCGGCCCGGCCCACCAGGTCCGTCACCAGCGTCGTCTTCCCGATGCCGGCGTCGCCCCCGACCAGCACGACCTGCGGGGTCCCCTGGGCCGCCACCGCGAGTGCCTCGTCCAGCTCCGCGACCTCCCGCTCACGCCCCAGCAGCAGAGCAACCGTCCCGCTCGGTACGGGCATGGAGTCCACCGCCCTAGGCGTGGAGGGAGCGAAAGCCCCGAGACCAGCCATCGTAGGCGCCACCCGGCGCGGGGGCGACCGAGATCTGGCTTCGCCGCACCTCCCGTCTGCACGCCGGTCGGTCTGCGATCGCCCTTAGGCTCCCGCGCCTCAGCGGTCGCCGAGGACTAGGCATCCTCCCCATGTGCTGGACGGCGAGATCCACCAGCATGACAAGCCAACCCGTCCCACCACCGGAGGAGACCTCATGAAGTCGAGACTTGCCCTTGCCGCCGTCGGTGTGGCTGCGATCGGGTTCGTCGGCAGCGGAGAAGGGGCCGTCGCGGCGACTGCTCCGACAACCCAGTGCGCGCCGGCCGCGCACTACCCCGCCGCCACCTCCGCCATCGCATTCTGGAGCACCGAGGCCCGTTGTGCGATCATCCCGGCCGGCCCCGGCGGCGCCTTCGGGACCGAGAACTTCGGGAACAAGTTCCCCGGCGAGGCCGGCGTCTACATGGGCATCGTCCACGTCGCCATCTACGACGCCGCGGTCTCGCTCGCGGGCGGCTACCAGCCTTACGCGGCTACGCCCCACGCGCCGGCCGGCACCTCCGCCGACGCGGCGATCGCGACCGCGGCGTACGACACCCTGACCGGACTCCAACCGCAGCTGGGTGCCAGCCAGGCGATCCTCGACACCGACTACGGGGCGTACCTGGCCGCCATCCCCGACGGCACCTCCAAGCAGAACGGGATCACCGTCGGCGAGCAGGCCGCACAGGGGGTCCTGGCAACGCGGGTGAACGACGGCCGAGGGTGCACCACCAGCCTCACCGACCTCGGCCTGCCCGCCCCGGCACCTGGCATCTGGCAGCCCGGACCCGGGCCTGCGCTCGGACTGTGCCTACCGGGGATGCGACCGATCGCGCTGCAGAGCCCGTCACAGTTCCGGCCCGACGGCCCGAACGCACTGGCCAGCCGCGAGTACGCCGCGGACTTCAACCAGGTCAAGAGCCTGGGCCGCGCCGACAGCACCACCCGGACCACCGAGCAGACGAACACGGCCCTCTTCTGGACCGACAACAACACCCGGCAGTGGAACGACGCCATGCTGCGCCTGGCCACCGCCCGAGGTCTCAGTCTCGTACAGACCACCCGGATGCTGGCCATGGCGCACGTCGCCGCGGGCGACGCGCAGATCGCCTGCTTCGACGCGAAGTACCACTACTGGTTCTGGCGCCCCGACCACGCCATCCCCGGCGCAGCCACCGACGGCAACCCCGACACCGTGGCCGACCCGAGCTGGAAGCCCCTCGCCACCACACCCAACTTCCCCGAGTACCCCTCGGCGCACGCCTGCAGCAGCACCGCCGTCGTGGCCGCCCTCGATGCGTTCTTCGGCACCGACCAGGTCACCATCTCCCTCGACAGCCGCGCACCCGGCCTCACCCCAGGTGCCGGCACCCGCACCTACGTCCGCCTCCACGACGTAGCCAAGGACGTCGACTGGGCACGCGTGCTCGTCGGCTTCCACTTCCGCAACTCCACCCTGCAAGGCTCCGCCATCGGTCGCGCAGTCGGGCGCTACGTCACGGGCCACAACTTCCAGCCACTCGGCTGACCGAGGACCCGGTGGCGGTGGGCGCGGTTCGGGGGCCGCGGTTTGGGGGGCGAGGGGCGGGGTACGAGGCGTCGATCCGGGTCTCGGGAGGTCCACATGTTCTGGCGAAGCCTCACCCTGTCCACTGCCGCCACCACCGGCATCGCCACCGTCCTGACGGGCGGAGGAGCGGTCGTCTCGCAGGCCGCTACGCCGACCAGGGCTGCCGCGCCGGGGTCGCCGGGGCACCATGCGACCTGGACGGAGGCGGACAAGACCGGGTTCGGTACGGCGCGGAGCCGGAGCAGCAACGTGTGGTTCACCCTGCAGCGGGGCCGGACCAGCGAGGTGTTCTACCCCGACCTCTCCACCCCGAGCGTCCGGAGCCTCGAGCTGGTGGTCACCGGCCGCTCCTTCACCGACCGCGAGTCGACCGACATGCGACACCGGACCATCCGCCCTGACGCGCACAGCCTCCGGTTCCGCGAGGTCAACACCGACAAGCAGGGGCGATACCGGATCGTCGAGACGTTCGTGACCGACCCTCGCCGCGACGCTCTGGAGGTGAGGATCCGGCTGGTCTCGCTCGACGGAGGCAGCTTCCGGCTCTACGCGCTCTACGACCCGTCGCTGGCCAACAGCGGGATGGATGACAGCGGCCGTACGGCGGGCCACACGCTCGTCGCCGGCGACGCCGGCGGCAAGGTGAGCAGCGCCCTGGCGGCCAGGCCGCGGTTCGGCGCCACCTCGACCGGCTACCTCGGGACCAGCGACGGGTGGACCGACCTGAAGAGCGACCAGCGGCTCGACCACCACTACGACCAGGCCGGTCCCGGCAACATCGTGCAGATCGGCAAGTTCACCGGGGTGACCGGCCGGGCCGGCCACCAGGCGGCTCGGCTGAGCCTGGGCTTCGGGCACGACGTCGCCGCCGCGCGGCGTACGGCCCACGACGCGAGCGCGACCGCGTTCGGCACCACGCAGACCGGCTACGACCGCGGCTGGCACACCTGGGTCCGCTCGCTCAAGCGGGTGCCGGCCAGCGCGCACAGCGTCCGCCGGCAGTACCTCGCGTCCGCGCTCGTCGTGGCCGCTGCGGAGGACAAGCTGCACCCCGGCGCCTTCGTCGCCTCGCCGACCGCCCCGTGGGTGTGGGGCGACGAGGTCAAGGACCTGTCCTCGCCCTCCGGCGCCTACCACCTGGTCTGGGCGCGCGACGCCTACCAGTTCGGGACGGCGCTGTGGGCCATGGGCGACAAGGCCGCCGCTCGGCGCATCGTGCACTGGCTGTTCACGGTGCAGCAGAAGCCCGACGGCTCGTTCCCGCAGAACTCCGACGTCACGGGCACCCCGGTCTGGAGCAACCTCCAGCTCGACGAGGTCGCACTGCCGATCGTTCTGGCCCACCTCGTCGGCCGCGACGGCCCCGCGACGTACGCCCACGTGAAGAAGGCGGCGGACTTCCTCGCCGGCTTCGTCGACAGCGGCAGCGGGCTCGCCGCGCCGTACACCCCCCAGGACCGCTGGGAGAACCAGTCGGGCTACTCCCCCGACTCCATCGCGGCCCAGATCGCCGGCCTGGTCTGCGCCGCCGACATGGCCAGCCGCAACGGCGACACCGCCTCCGCGAGGAAGTGGCTCACGCTCGCCGACGCCTGGAAGGCGCACCTCAAGGCTTGGACGGTGACGACGAACGGGCCGCTCAGTCGCTCGCCGTACTTCCTGCGGCTGACCAAGGACGGACATCCGAACGCCGCCACGACGTACTCCATCGGCGACGGCGGCCCGGCTGCGGTCGACCAGCGCCGCGTGGTCGACCCGAGCTTCCTCGACCTGGTGCGCTACGGCATCCTGCGCCCCCATGACCGCACCGTCAGGTCGACGCTGCCGGTGGTCGACGACCAGCTGCGGGTCCGCACGGCCAACGGGCCGTTCTGGCACCGCTACAGCTTCGACGGGTACGGCGAGACGCGCTCCGGTGGTGAGTGGACGATCACCGACCCGGGCACGCACACCACCCTCGGCCGGGCCTGGCCGCTGCTCACCGGCGAACGCGGTGAGTACGCCGTGTCCGCCGGCGCCGGCGCCGAGCGCTACCTCCGGGCCATGGCGCGGGCGACAGGCAGCTCCGACCTCCTCGCCGAGCAGGTCTGGGACCGGCGTCCGCCCTCGGGCCGGGCGTGCTGCAGACCCGGCGAGGGGACCCGTTCGGCCACCCCGCTGATCTGGTCGCAGGCAGGGCTGATCCGTCTGGCCTGGACGATCCAGCGCGGCAAGCCGGTGGACCAGCAGCCCGTGGTGGCCCACCGCTACACCCGCTGACCACCCTCGCCGGACAGCTCGGGACGGTAGCCCGCGCGGTCGCGACCGACGGCCCTACCCGCTCCGGTCCGACCGACGGACCCTGAGAGTGTGCTCCGCTCTGCGGAGACGGGGTGAGTGTCGTGGGACCGGGCAAGACGTGGGCAGCGGTGGCGAGCATGTGCCTGCTGGCCGCCGGGTGCGGGGCGGGCACCCCGGTGGCAGGTGCGCCGGCACACCTCTCGGCCACCGCCTCCAGCACGACCCCGACCCCGGCGCCGTGCAGCATCCCGACCCGGTTCGCCGGGA